>JAUWBX010000039.1 GCA_030609625.1 Phycisphaerae bacterium | reverse complement strand
GAAGCAGGGTTATGGACTATGCTGTCAGTATGGAGATACCGCTGGTTCAGGATAAGTACATATACATTCTGATATTTTTGGGTATTCTTATGTTAGAATGGACGATGCGGCGCAAGATGAATCTTTTTTAATGCAAAGGCTTGGATAATTGTGCAGAGAACAAAGCTGAAAAAAGAGACGAATAAAATGAAGCCGAAAGCGAAAAGGTATAATTTTGAGTTTTGGTTCTGCGTTTTTTGCTTTTTATTTTGGTTTGTCAACCCAGTATGTGGTGCTTCGACGGGGTCGTTGTTTGGCGATGCCCCGCAAAAGAAGAGCCAGACCAGGATTGGGGCGGTCTATTTTTCCGATGGGAATGTTCTGACAGGCGAGATATCATTAACGCCGGGTCGAAGTTTCAAGCTGAACATACCCAAGGCAGGCAAGCTCAAGACTAAAGATATGGTAACCGGAGAAGATGTGCAATACGGCAAAGTCAGACGTTTTACTTTTGAGCCGGTGCGGGAGATTCGTTTTTATCCGGAAAAAGAGGAGATGCGCCGCAATTGGAAGTTCGTAGAAACGACCAAGTACAACGAAGAAACAGCAGAGGCGGATTATTCGCCTGCTGCAAAGGCTTATTCCGGCCAACCGTATCCGCTGCGGTATCTCGCCGCGACGGTGATTTTCAACAGTGATGAATCTCTGCAGGGACATCTCTATACCGCGACAGTGTATCTTAAGACCAAGGAAAAAACGTACAGACTGGTTTTGCGGAGTAAGCAGCGGGGCGGGCAGGGAACTACGCTGGATGAGCTGGTTTATGTCAGAAGAATAAAACTATTAGACGAAGGTAAAAACATTGCAGCTAAAGTTACAGTGAAGTTTTCCGATATGCGTTTTGGTCCGAAGGATGCGGTTCAGGCCGTGACAAAGGAATCTCTAACGCCGATACCAACTAAAATGACCGGAAGCGATGATACCTGTGTGGTCGAATCCGCATTTGGCGAGGAGTTTTATCTTGCTGTGAGAAAGGACGGAAAGTACATCGTCGGCTGGCCCCCGCCGGCGACAAGCGGGGGCAGGCCGAAAGAGCAAGACAAAAAGTTGTTTGCAATTGCTCATGACCATATACAAAGGCAAAGGGATTTTTACAATAGCAAGGAACTGTTAGGAGTGCTGGTCAGTAAGGACGATAGAGAAGTGCTTACCTTAGTGAGTCTGCGACGCAAGGTAGCGCCGACTCATTTTGGCGAGATAGGCGGAGAGTGGGACAAAGAATTGGGGACAGTGGTTGAACCCTGGCGGTTGAGTATCTGGCGATGGAAGTATGATAGAGTAAATCAGGAATTGATACTGTCATCACGTGGAACATTTTTCCGTATTATATTGTTGCCGGAGAATCCTACTCCGGAGGTTGTTATTTCAGAAAAGCTTTGGCAATTGCAGCAGAAGGACGATACTGTCATTGTAGGTCAAGCCTCCCGAAAGGAACCTTAGAGGAACAAAGTTATGAACCAAGTAAATGACCAACAGAACGCCCCGGTTCGAGAGACCATAGCCAGGGGCCGACGTATAATGATTGCAAACCGGCTGGTTTTAGGAGGGTTGGTGTGGGGGACGATTTGCTTTGGCCTGTGGCTTGTGCTGTGTTTTATAGACAATCTTTTGCATCTTCCACCGGGGTTACGATTAGCGATTGTCTTAGGCTGGGCGGGTTTGATGATATTTGAATTCTGGAAGGAGTTACTGTCGCCGATTTTACAGCTTGAAGGGCTTGAAGGTACGGCGTTACTTCTGGAGCGTAAACATAATGTGCCGGAAAACATGCTGATTAATGCACTGTGTTTTGAGTCGCGAGAATTTAGCTCAAGTGAGAAACCATTTGCCCTGCGAACAGTAGATACAGCCATTTCGTTGATGTCAACAGCAGACCTTGAAAAGCTGTGGGACAAGGCGAGAATAAGAAAATGGCTGATAGCGTTTTTGATTATTATGCTATTTTGGATGGTTTATGGTATTAGTCAGAGCCGTTATGTGGTTAATGCCATGGCGAGGTTTATACAACCGTTGTCGGATGTTCCGCCGGCAGGTTCGGTGGTGCTGAAGGTTATGCCGGACAGCGACGTAACCATCGCAGAAGCAGATGATTTGCTTGTGTCGGTTGAAGTTAAAGGCAGGGGAGATGATAGTACGCTGCGGAGCTATCCCAAGATTGTATGGCAGGAGGGAGCGGACTATATAAGTACTGAAAAGGACAAAGGTAAAAGTACGACCATGCAGGCCGTAGGGAACAGGGAGGGGGTGTTCAACTATACTTTTGCAGCGGTAGATAGGCCCTTTGCTTTTCGGGTGTTTGCGGCAGATACTTACAGTTCCAGTATCAAGGTGATGGTCAATACGGTGCCGAGAATAAAAGAATCTCAATTTCATATTTCGTCACCGGCATATACCGGCGCCGGAAAGGTCAGCACTATGGGGCCTCCTGAGGCTGTATCAGGATTGGCCGATTCACAGGTAGTTGTGGACGTGAAGCTGGATAAGCAGGCTGAAGGATTGTGGTGGAAGACGCAGAACAAAACCATTGAGTTTAAAAATGTTGATAAGGTCTGGCGTGCAGAAACGCAGTTGCAAAGAGCCGGTTCCTACCAGCTTGAGGTCAAGGGGCCGGGAAGTGACAGGCGTATTGCTATCGCTTCCGGGCCGATTTTACTGCAGCAGGACAGTGTGCCGGAAATTGAATTTGTGGATGTCCCCCGCTTTCGCGGGGGCATGCTTACGGTGAATCCTGGAGAAAGACTGAAGTTTGACATACAAGCTTCTGACGATTTTGGGATTGGCCGGATATACGTAACGCTTGGACAGATGCGGGCGAACAGCCCTGCAGAAACAATAGAGCACTGGGAATACGAAGGACCACCAGGAAGAAAGGAGCAGGTGGCTGAAACACTTCGTTTGTCGGTCGATGCCGGTGTGTTCAAACCGGGTTACAGCTACGTTTTACAAGCATTCTGTCAGGATTTTAGCCCGATGAAGCACCTGGGGCAATCGCAGCCGATTACCCTCCAGGTCAAGTCATTAGATGAGTTGACGATTTCGGCTGATGACCCATACGGTGATGCTTTTGAGGCACTGGACAAGGCCATTGAAGCCCAGCAGGCGGCCTTAGGTGTAACGGAAAATGTGCTGACGAACCTGGACGATGTGATTGATGCAAGCAGGAAAAAAGCCCAAAACATCGAGAGCCTACAGAGGCATCAGGGCGAATTAAACAAGAAGCAGAAGCTTGTCGGTGATTATATGACTGAGGCCTGGGATGTATCATCACCTCCACGTCCAAAGTTTGTTGATAAACTGGTTGAGTTCAGAGATGGTGAACATGCCCGTGTAATGGAGAAAATAGGAACCATCATTGCAGCAAAGCCGGAGACTAAAGGAAGGCGGATAGTTAATAAGTCTGATGTTTCTCGTTCGCTTCAGTCCGTCGAAAAGCAGCAGGCTTTTCTGTTGGAACAACTCATCGCGCTCAAAGGTGTAATTGCCAAACAGAGCCAGGCTGAGGAAGAAAAGGCGGCGGCGGAAATTTTAGGCCAAAGTATCGAGTCGCTTGATGCAGGCGTAGAAGAATCGCTCAAAGAAATGGCCAAGGAATTGGATGAGTTCGTCAAGAAGCAGAAACAGATAATGGAAGGAAGACAAATGATTATGGATAAACCGCCGGAAGATTTCAGTTCAGAGGAAGAAGACAGGCTGGAAGAGCTTGCGATGGACCAATCCAAACTGGCGGAGGTTTTGTCGGATGTGGTGAACGATTTTACTAATCTGGACCTTCAGGATTTTGGGGACGACGCGATGGTCGAATCGATGAAAAGTCTCTACGAGGAGGCCGACGAGCTTGCTAAACAAGCCAGGGAAACAGCAGATATGCGTCAAGCGCGAGTTGATGCCCATCGGCTGGAAACTGAAGAGGTGGAAATGGCCGAGGAACTAATGATAAACTGCGAGGCAACGCTGGAGTTTTATGATAATATACAATTCATCGCGGAAATTCCCGAGGATGAGCAGTTGTTTGCGCCGTTAGCAGAGTTGCCGTCGGAGCTTGAAGACCTGGTAGCTGATTTGATTACGACGGAAGAAGAGATGCGGCCGGAGGTGGAAGATATCGGCAGCTATCTTAATTCTCTGGACCATACGGCTGGGCCGGTTTCAGACGGAACTATAAGCAGCACCAGCGCCAAAGGTAAAACCGGCGACCAGAAGCCGGAGGATAATATCATTCAGGGACGCAGCGGAGCCGGGCGGACTGGTATGTCTGACGGCCAGTTGGTAGAGCCGGTAGCCAAGGCGCTTTCTGATAATGAGTACGGTTTGCGAGAACGGGTCTCAAATACACCTTTGGAAAGCGGCCAGGTCAAGGATGAAGACACGAAGGCGCAGACGGGAGGTACAGGACTCGGTAAGGACAGCGACCAAGCCACTATGTTCGGAGTAGGGGGTAAGCTGCCCCCGAAAGTATTGGATATGATGAAAGCCACAGAGGAAAAACAGTTCAACATCCGGCAGTCGGCACAAGAGCTGGTGCTCAAGCTCGAAAGTCACAATCTGCCGACAATGGAACTTGAAAAGTCTATTCAAGCGATGAAAGGAGTAGAGGAGTCTATCAATAGCGGCAGTGGTATTGATATTCGAGGAGCTTTTGACGAAGTAGTCAGCTCGCTGAAGAAATCGCACCGGGCGTTAGGCAGACAAATTGCACTGCAATATACACGGGACAAAGCAACAGACAGAAAGCTGGACGACATGCTTTCACGGGAACAACAGTATCGTTTTAGGGGCTATGAGCATATGATTAGTGCCTATTTCGAGGCACTGGCACAGGGTAAAGACAGAAGACAGAAGACAGATGACAGATGACAGAAGGCAGAGGACAGAAGACAGATGACAGAATACAGAAGACAGAATAAATGAGTAATTTTGGATGTAGTTGCAGTATGCTGAAAATTATTTTGTCAATAGAGCATATAAGACGGCTGTTGTTTGCCGCAGCGGCAGCTTTGCTTATCTGCGGCACCAGTAGTGCCTCTGAAACTGGAAGGTCAGTTCCGTGGCACCTCGAAGATGCTGCGTTGCGGTTTCGCATTGAAAAAGACCCCGCTTACTCACAGATACCTGATGTTCATTTGTCCGATTTGAAAAAAAAGAGGAAGTGGACAGGCTCGTACTATAGACTGAATGGGAAGGTCTATAAAAAAGGTATCAATATGACCTGCCCTAGAGAGGTTACTTACAAACACGAGAAGCAGCATAGGCGTTTTGTAGCATTGGCCGGACTTAATGATGGAGCTGATTCCGATATGTCTGTCAGCTTTGAGGTCTATGCAGACAAAAGAAGATTGTACAAATCCGAGCCGTTGACCAAACATATGCCTCCGGTTGTAATTAATGTCGGAGTTCCAACGACAGCCAAGGAGGTCAAAATAGTAACGACCGGTTCTGATACGAAAGGCCGGTGGTGGGCAAGTCTGGTTAACGCAGGTTTTCTGCTGAGAGGGGAAAATCCAGACGTCTCTTTTGCCAGGCTCTATACTCCCGGCTCTGATGTGAGGGATTTTGAAGCGGTAGTTTTTACGACTATAGGCCAGCGAGTTCCCAGCCGGTTATTTTGGACTCAACAGGATGAGCCGATGGAGATACTTTTCGACAACTCCTATGGCAGTACAATCTATTTTGTTTATCTTGTGCATAAAAATAAATATAAAGTACTTCCCTCGTCGTGGGAGCCGAAAGCAGGGGTAACTTTAGAGACAAGATATACAACTAAAAATTACCCCGAGTGTAAGGAAATGTCCGGTTTATTAAAAGTATGGGATGAGGTCGCCGAGCCGGTGGGCAAGAGTCTGGTTGATAATATTCACCATTCGTTTCCAATTCATCATCTGTGGCACGGCCTTCCAGGCCGTGAGTCAATCACGGGCAAGATGCCCGTGCCACACCAACATCAAGCATCCAGTATCGAGAAACCTCGTCTTGCGCTATATCGCTATGAAGGTTTCTTTCGGACTGAAGAAGCCGGTCAGTATGTCTTCGCCACGGCGTCGAATTGGTCTTCGCATCTGCTTGTCGATGGTAACCTGGTGATAAGCTGGCCCGGCGAACATAACTACCGGGCCGGCATCAAAGGGGAGAAACAGGGTAAGATTTCTCTCGGAGCCGGCGTGCATAAGCTGGAATATCTGAACTATAGCCCATGGGGACAAATGTTTACGTTAGCTGCCTGGCAAAGGCCGCAGGAAAAATTAAGCCTTATGACCAGAGGTGATTTTCTGCCTGTGGGACGCTTCGTGGCTACGGCAATTGGATATAAAGACTTGGCCAAAGATGCTGGCAGCCCCCGCCAGGGACAAGCGGGGGCAAGCTTTAAGTGGCAGATAACCGATGGTTGGCGGTTAGACCGGGGAAAAGCGGCTCTGGTTCGGATGCGCTTCGATGTGCTCAAGGCAAAACGCAACGTGGATTATGCATACAGGTGGAAATTCGACGATGGAAAAATCGAGACCGGCGAAAGTATCGAGCATGTGTTTTTACGGCCTCAGATGCGCACGGTAACACTTGAAGTGCTGAAAGACGGAGGGGTAATTGCCGAGATAAAACAAAAAATCCACGTTCATCTTTTATGGGATAAAATCCAGCTCGAGCCAAAGAGCATACAGGCTTTCGAAAAAGCTATATCCGAAAGTGATTTCAGCAAAGTTCCAATAGGTGATATCGTTAATTTGTATGCTTTTGCCGACGGCCTCAAACGTCAACAGTGGAAGCAGCAAGCCGTGGTCGCTTTAATGAAGAGAATGGACGAGCTTGTGGCGGAGCCCCGGCATCAGCAGTTTTGCCTTGAGTTAGGTCGGTACCTGCGTTCGGCTCCGGTACGGCAGTATGAACAGGCATTAAAACTTTTCACGCGCGTCTATCAGGAAAAATCGGCGCCGAGTCCGGCGGTTCGTTGGCATGCGATGGTTTCTCAAGCCGAATTATTGGTACAATGCTTCGGAAAGGCACAGGAGGCGTTAAAGATTCTAAACCAGGTGGAGAAGAGAGGGGAATTAGACAACCAGATACCCAGCAGCGCTGGGTTTGAGCAAACCCGCCGTTGGCGGGCTCGATTCAGGATGGCCCAGGCCGAAGTGCTGGTAGCGCTGGACCATCTCGAAAAGGCCAGGGAGATACTTCAAAATTTGCGGGCCGGTTCCAAACAGTCTAATAAGACCAGCCAGGACGTCAAATATGTAGGACTCCTGCGGCATGCGAGGTTATTGGCTGAGAACACTGATGACCCGGTGCAGTTGGATTACGCTATGGAGAAGATTGAGGCAATCATCGCCAATGACCCGGTGAAGTTGTTGATGCCGAATTTGAACCTGATAAAACTGGATGTGCACTTAGCAAGGAAAGAATATCTGGTCGCTTTTTATCTGGCTGAACGGTTAAATAAGCTCGAATTAAGTAACTACTATCGGTCGGAAGTGCTTGTCCGTCAGATAAAAGCACTTTGTGGTATCAAGGCCGTGGAGCAAGCCAAGGTGATTTACGAGACTATGACGACAGACTATCCGTACAGCCCGGCCGTGGCTGAGGCCAAGAAGGCTATTGTTGAAACAGTTGTGGCTGGACAGAACAAGAAAGTGCCTAAAGTGAACTAAATCCGCCGCGGCGGATAAAGTGCCTAAAGTAAGCTAAAGTTAAAAGACAAATAACTTTATGTGCTTTAAGCTTGCTTATTCCATTCGTTACTCACTTGCTTTTAACCCAGCTTCCACGGCTTTCTGTATGTGTAGTGCAGCAGTTTATTAGCCCGTCTATTATTGGTAATTTGTTCTTTCTTTGGGTCCCATTCGATTCGCGATTTCGTAGCCAGGGCGATGTTAGCCAGGTGGGCAAACGTTGTTGAGCGGTGGCCTGTTTCCATATCACAATTGGTACGATTGCGGCTTTTGACACAATCAAGAAAGTTACGAATGTGCTGAACGGTAAGGTCGCCGTCTATTCTCTTACCTTCCAGCGGTTCGATATTAGATTTGCTATCCTGAAATTGTCCTGCTTTTGAAGGCACGATTTTATACCCGCCTTCTCCACTTGTGCCTGCGTAAAGATTTCCCAGCGTGCCCCGGAATTCGACCTCTCCCTCTATTAAGGCTGGGCCTCCGCTTGCTTCATATTGACCGAAAATGAGCAATGCGCCGCAGGGCATTTCAAAAATCACCTCCATAGTATCCGGAACCGTCCGGTCATCATCAACCGCAAACCTTCCGCCATGCGCGGATATCGAGACAGGTGCCTGCTCGGCCAAAATCCAACGCATCGCATCGCAATAGTGCACGCCCCAGTTGGCCATCTGTGAGGAATAATACTGCCACCAGCGGAACTTATACAAAGCTATATTGTCCTTATACGGTCGTTTTGGCCGCGGGCCGAGCCACATATCCCAATCCAGACCTTTCGGTGGGGCCGTATCGGGAAATCGGCCTATCCCGTTCGGATGCATATTACTTATCCGGTAGGCCCTGGCTATTGTTACCTTGCCGATTTTACCTGCCTGGACGTGCCCGGCTATTTGCATGTACGATTTGGAGGAGCGTCTGTGAAGCCCGACCTGTATTACCCGATTATGTCGTTTCGCGGCCTCGACCATCTTTCTGCCTTCAAGTATGGTTATCGACAGCGGCTTTTCCACATATATATCTTTTCCAGCCTGGCAGGCCATAATAGTTTGGATGGCGTGCCAATGGTCAGGCGTAGAAACGACCACTGCATCTATGTCTTTACGGTCGAGCAGGCGACGAAAATCCTTGTATCTTGCAACGTTGTTGCCCAGTTTTTCTGTCATCTTGGGGACTCTGCTTCCCAAAGAATTTAAGAGCTTTTTGTCGACTTTCGAATAGTCTCTGGTCAGGTACGGCTCATAAACATCGCAAAGAGCTGCAACTTCAACGTCATCCTGTTTGAGAAAACCTCTGAGAAGCTGCGTTCCACGGTTACCCACGCCAATGAAACCCACGCGAATTCTCTCATTAGCGCCACGGGCAGAGCGAATTAGAGGAGTGCCTATGGTATTTAACCCCAGGGTTACTGACGCCGCTGCTATGGTTGAGTTTTTTAAGAATCTGCGTCTTGTAGTTTTTTGTTTATTTTCGTGTCGAGTAGGCATGTCGCCTCCTTTCTTCAATTTACTAAACTCTGTGTTTTAATAAATTCAGTGTAAGGAGACGCATGCCCCTCACAGAACCGGACTTGAAGATTTCCCTCATCCGGCTCTTCATTAATACTCA
>JAUWBX010000286.1 GCA_030609625.1 Phycisphaerae bacterium | reverse complement strand
TTCATCGACCCGCCAGTAGTAAGTCGTGCCAAAATCAAGGCGTGGTGGGGTATAGCTGGCAACACTCTGAGCGACACCGCCGGTGGCATCGTTGACGTCGTTGAAGCTCTCACCAAAATAGACTTTATGCCCGTTTGTTGGGGCTGCAAATTCTCCCGGCTCCCAGCTAAGTACCACATCCCGCGGCACATCTGTCGCTCCATTATCCGGACCGGGATTAGAGGCCGAGCCAAGAGGTATACCCTTCATGGCCTGTTGAATCTCGTCCTCTGTCATCGCAAAGTCGTAAATCCTGGCGTCATCAGCCGCACCATACCAAGGGACCCAACCTTCGTACCCAATGAATAACTTGCTATCGCTGCTCTGGAAATCCACCAGCGGCTGTCTATCCGTTTCTTGCCCATTCAGGTAGCATATCGCGCTGGTGCCATCAGCAACACCTGTGATATGATACCACTCTCCTACTTCCAGATTCTGTCCCACATGGGTCCATACACTGCCGCCAGCCACAGAATTGAACTGAAATCCCATGTACCCGGGTGAGCCCACTGCCTTGTATCTGAGCTGCCAGCTCCAAACCGCCACGCTACTCTCTGCCTTGGCTATCACACCAGGGTTTGTTGTATGTGTTTCTCCAACTACGGAGGGCCGGGCCCATATCATAATGGTGATCGGAGCGGTAATATCCAGGCTGGGATCGTTGCCGCAATCAACGTGATCGTCACCATCAAATTCTAAGGCCCCGCCTAAATGTCCGACCACCCATTGTGGGTCGCCGTTGAAGATGCCATCGTTGCCATTGCCACTTGAGTCACTGGCGATAGTGCCGGAGCCATCATCAAGCTTCCACCAGCCGACAAGATTCGGCTCGGCAGCTTCGACTACGCTTGTTAGAGCCAGAGCGAGTACCAAAACAAAGGAAACTAAATAAATCAATTGTTTACACATAATAATCCTCCTTCAAAAAAGTTAATATAATTAGTTGTGCTTTGGCCACACACCAAAATCCCGACTTATCGGGGTTGTTTTCAAACAACTAACAATCCTTGCGCTAACTACATTTTATCTATATCCGCCAAGGATTTTTTTGACTTGCCGCTACCTCCTTTCTTCAAAGGCCCAACATCAGCCGTTAACTGATATGTACAAATTTCATCTGCCAAGCGCAAAGCCCAGGAAACTTTGCACTTTGTCTCCTTAATCTTGACATTCCAGGCAGGACAATTTGTATGAAAAGTACCCGGGATTTTGTCCTCAGGAAAGCCAAAACCCACAAACTTCCTCCATCTTATTTATACCAGATGAGCAACTCTCTCGTCAAGGAAAATCTTTCGAGCTATTCATACTTTTTTCAACGCCATCAAACAAAATCTGAAACCGGAGCAAAACGGAAATAGATAAGAAAACAAGTTATGAAGAGTTTGTTTCTATTGCAAAAGAGCATATGAATCAGAAGGAAGTACAAAAAGCTGTCCGTCTGGAGCAGGATGTTCACCTTGGACAGGACGAGTGTTTTTCGGTCAGACAAATGGATCGTCAACAGACGCCGGCCAGACTCATCTATGTGAATGTTCCGTCAACTATCACACGTTAGCAGATACGACGAATGGCTTGCGGTATTCACGAGAAATCAGCCTGTTCGCTTCTTTACTCATCGGGCCGATGAATCTCTCTTTGTCGGGGTCCATAGTCAGCATTGAACCCAGGGCGAGCAATTCCTGGTTGATGTCAAATCGGTTGGCTAAGAGATGGTCAATCAGGCGGTCATACGACTCGGAGAGTTCCGTCTCGCTTCGAATGACCCGGCGGATTTCGCTATTGGTTTTGTGCTTTCCCACCTGATATGAGATGTTCGCCATGTGGACCAGCCCACAGGAGAGATGTCCCTCGAGAGCATCCGTCAGGAGCTTGTTGGTTTTACGGCTGCGAACGATGCTGATAAAGTTCTCTTTGCAATTGGGCTGTTTGCGGGTGAATTCCTTGATTGGCCTTCCGTGATTGTCGAAAGCTGCGCCGTCTTTTAGGTAACCACTTTCGCATTGCACTACAAATCCTGTCTGTACTTCTCGGAACTCATCCATACTCTGCCGTCTGTTCTTGCTCCAATCCGATTGTCGGAACGATTTATTCCGAGGCAGGCCTCGGACCTCGAAAATGATAGGAGCCGGTTCGTAATCCAACAGGGTTATCATGGTATTGGGGGTCTGGCCGTCGTCATCATAGCCCAGACGTGCCCCAATGCTGAGCACCCGTTTCGGCAGTGCATTCTGCCGTAAGGCCCAGCGGCACCCATCCATCGCATGAATGCCCATATTCCCAAGGTCACCGTCACCGGTGTCCCAGTCCCAATGCCAGTCGTAGTGCAGGTGCTCGCGCATTAGTGGTTTCTTAGGGGCCGGGCCGCACCAGAGATCGTAATCGCACGACCTGGGTATGGCTTGGGGACCATTTACCTTGCCGATGCTCGTCCGCGGCTTGTAGTTAATCCCGTACACACACTTGATTTTCCCAAGGTTACCGGCCCAGATGTACTCGAGTGATTCGGCAATCGCGCCGCTGTTTCGAGGTCCATGAACGGCTTGTACCACGCGATTGTACTTGCGCATGGCCTCGACCATCTTGCGACCTTCAAAGATATTGTGCGAGGAGGGCTTTTGCACGAACACATCTTTTCCCGTCTGACAGGCCATTATCGTCATCAATGAATGCCAATGGTTCGGCGTCGTGATCGAGACAGCATCGATTTCCTTGTCATCCAACAGGTCGCGGAAATCCTTGTAGGCCTTGACCTTCTGGCCTCGCTTACTGAACTGGTTCACTTCATAGTTGAGGTGGTTTTCATCACAATCACACAGAGCCACAACACGGACGCCCGGGATCTTTTGGAAGTCCCGGATATCTGCTCGTCCCTTGCCGCCGATCTTGACGAATGAACCGATTCCAATAACGCCAATGCGAATATCATCATTTGCGCCCAGTACCCGTGAACCCGACAAGGATAATGCCGAGCCGATTGCGACCGACGCCTTCAAGAACTCCCTGCGTTTCATCGATTGTCTCCTGTAATATACTGTCCTGTCCAAATATTCATACGTGCCGTCTGATGTTACAATACTATAGCACTATTCCTCGAAATCTCAAGCTCTTTGTTTGACCGCCCCGATACGGAATCCGCCTGGGTCGGATTGTCAAGTCATCATTGGATAGTTATTTTATTTTGTTGTTTATGGCCACTTCACCTCTCCCGGCTCTCACACAGCAGCTACGGTTGGACGAGTCACGAGTCACGGAAAAGCCCTGGATTTCATTCTGAACGATGGTATCATATCAGAAGTCAGAAGTCGGAAGTCGGAAGTCAGAAGTCGGAAGTCAGAAGTCAGAAGTCAGAATCTGTCTTCTGCCCTCTGTCTTCTGTCCTCTGTCATTTATCCTCTGCCGGCGGCTCGTCGCTCGTCGCACGGGTCGCGAGTCATGGAAAAGCAGACGACTCGCCGTGCTGCGCTTGCTACTCTGCGAAGCGCTGCGAAGCACGAGCGGCACAACAGTCCCGAAAGGGACGCCTTGCGGCGGAAGAAAAGGAATATTGTATTGAGGAAGGAACAACAAGACCAGAACTGTGCCAGTCCCGCAAGGGACCCCTTTCGGGGGGACGGTCTGGTGAAAGGGCTGCCGATGTTCACTGCATCGGCTCCCGAGGTCCTTGCAAAAGAAAAGGCTGATTTGGCAGAGCTTAAGGGCAAAGGCCTTCTGGTACGGTGGAAGGGTTATTTTGGCAAAACAGGACCCGGGTGGCTGCAAAGTGCTCTCGTGCTGGGAAGCGGAAGTGCTATGGCTTCACTTTTTGCCGGTGCTTTTCTCCAGTACAGATTGCTTTGGGTCCAGCCGTTGGCGATGGTACTGGGTATCGTTATGTTTGCAGCCATGTCGCATCAAACCTTATCCACGGGAGTCCGGCCTTTTGATGCAATGAAGCGTTACATCCATCCTGTTGTCGCCTGGAGCTGGGCAATTGGGGCACTGTTAGCAACGATGATATGGCATCTGCCCCAATACGCACTGGCTGCTGGTATGACCGAGGATATGATAAAGGTCGTTACCGGCTGGGAGCCGTCATCTGTGGCCCAGACGGTGCTACGGATCGGAATTGGCCTTGTTGTCCTGGTCATATCAACCACCTTCGTCTGGTGCTACAGTAGCGGGCATAGAGGCATCAGATTTTACGAACGTACACTGAAGGGCCTTGTCTGGATGATTATTCTTGCGTTCTTAGTTGTGATAATGCGCAGAGCGATAGACGGTGGTGTAGAATGGGCAAAACTTTTCAAAGGATTTCTGCCGCTCTATGTTCCGACAGATCCGCGGGGAGTCTCGATTGTAATGGCAGCATTTAGCGCAGCTACCGGGATAAATGCGACATTTCTTTTTCCTTATACACTGTTGGCGCGCGGCTGGGGCAAGGAACATAGC
>JAUWBX010000048.1 GCA_030609625.1 Phycisphaerae bacterium | reverse complement strand
AATTGTTCTTCAATTCAGGCTGCTGTCAGCCTTAACCTGCTGCTATTGCGCCGCAAGGCGCAATAACACACTTTCCCCAATAAAAATCTATTGTAACCTTTCCTTTTTTTCGTAAACTCGTGCCTGCGAAAGCAGGTATTCGTGGCAATTTGACCCTGGTTGGGGCATAATTGGCCTCAAGGGAAAGATACAGATTGAGAATTAGCCGCGAATTAACACAAATGGGCACGAAGAAAAGAAGAAAATTAGAGTAAACTTGTCTGACGACATTCAAGATTCGTGGAAATTCGTGGTTAAAAATATAAATCTGTGCAATCTGTGGTTTCAAATTTGGAGAAAAAGCAGATGTCCAAAGAAAAAGTTCAAATTTTCGATACAACGTTACGGGACGGTGAGCAGGCGGCCGGGACCAGATTGGGGGCAAGAGAGAAGCTGGAAATCGCCCGGCAGTTAGTTCGGCTGAACGTAGATATCATAGAAGCGGGCTTCCCAGCCTCCTCACCCGAAGATTTCGAGGCTGTGCGCTTGATATCCGAACAGATTGAAGGCCCTGTCATTTGCGGCCTGACCCGGGCCATAAAGAAGGATATTGAGGTCTGCCAAAAGGCCCTGAAAAAAGCCAAACGTTCGCGCATCCATACCGGTATCGGCGTATCCGAGATTCACATCGCGGGAAAGTTCGCAGATGATAAATACGGCAGGACAATGGGCGAAAAGCAGGCCACTATCCTGAAGATGGCCGTCGAGGCGGTCAGGCACACCGCTGGATATACCGACGACATCGAATTTTACGCTGAAGATTCCGGCCGGGCCGACCGTGCCTTTCTCTACGAGATTCTTGAGGCTGTTATTGACGCGGGCGCTACTGTCGTCAACATCCCCGACACCACGGGTTATTCCATGCCCGAACAATATGGTGCCCTTATCCGGGACATACGGGCCAACGTGCCAAACATCGAAAAGGCGACAATCAGCGTGCACTGCCACGATGATTTGGGAATGGCTGTGGCGAATTCATTAGCAGGCGTAAAGAACGGCGCACGGCAGGTCGAAGGGACTATCAACGGCGTCGGCGAACGGGCCGGCAACGCCGCTATTGAAGAGGTAGTAATGGCTATCCATACCCGCCATGACTTCTTTGAAGAGGTCCAAACAAACATCAACACCCGCGAGTTCTATCGAACGAGTCGAATGGTGGCGGATTTGTTAGGCATGCCCGTTCCCGCCAATAAAGCGGTTGTGGGACGTAATGCTTTTGCCCACAGCTCGGGAATTCACGTGGACGGGTTTCTGAAAAAGCGGGAGACTTATGAGATTATGAGGCCTGAGACTATCGGCCTTGCCGAAAGTCGTGTTGTTCTGACGGCGCGCACGGGACGTCATGGCCTTCAACATCGCCTCGAAGAGATGGGATATACATTATCTAAAGCAGAGCTGGACAAGACGTATGAACGATTTTTAGCCGTGGCCGACAAGAAAACAGAGGTTTTTGACGATGACCTCGCGGCGATAATCAGTGACGAGATTCACGTCGTGGAACAGATTTACGAGATGCAGTACTTGCACGTGGCCTGTGGGACCGGCACGCTGCCGACCGCGAGCGTAAAAATAAAAACCAAGGACCAAACCAACCAGGCCGCTGCATGCGGTGACGGCCCGGTGGACGCAGCTTATGAAGCGATAAGGCTGGCAACGGGCCTCTCCCCTAAGCTGGAGAATTATTCGATAAGAGCTGTTACCAGCGGCAAAGAGGCACTCGGCGAAGCTACCGTCAGAATTACAGAGGACGGCAGGACCTTCATAGGCCGGGGCATCTCCACAGATATTATCGAAGCGAGTGCGCGGGCATATATCGACGCTATCAACAGAATGGTCTCGGCACAGAACAAAGGTCAGCAGCCCGAAGTAAAAGCGGAACTATAGTCTTGGAAATTCGAAATTCGGATTTATGGCTTTTTACTATTAGGATGTGTGAAGCGCAGGTCATGTATGAAGAGTAATTAGTTCCTGTTGCGGGAACAGTATTTGTCATTCCCGCGGAAGGGCTTGTTGAAAAAGTCGAGATTGCTTCGTCGCTACGCTCCTCGCAATGACAAAAAGTGCATTTTCAGGTCGTTGCGAGCGATTCGAAGAATAGCGCGGCAATCTCAAAACGTCCCTTTTGGACTTTGGCAACAGACCCGAAAGCGGGAATCCAGTATTTTCGCTCTGGGCCCCTGCTTTCGTAGGGGTGACATTGTCTATTTTCGTTTTCCGCAACAGATACTAATTAACTCATGGAGAGCAAAACAAGCCTATGGGAATGACCCCGCAGCGAATAGGCTGCTGCCGCAATTTGATACGGGGCAAGCAATGCAGAAGAAATGACACTTGATGGATAGGGATAAATAGCTATGGGTATGACAATAACCGAAAAGATATTAGCAAAGGCAGTGGGCAAGGCAAAAGTGGTGCCGGGGCAGCTCGTAGATGCGAAGATTGATATTGTTATGTGCCATGATATTACAACGCCGCCGGCGATTTCGATGCTTGAAGAAAAGGGTATCGATAAGGTGTTCGACCGTGAAAAGATTGTTGTAACTCCGGACCATTTTCAGCCGGCCAAGGACATCAAAAGCGCTGAGCTTCACAAACGGCTCGACGGCTGGGCAAAACGACACAATATAAAATACTATTACAAAATCGGCAGAGCAGGCGTCTGTCATGCACTGCTGCCGGAACAGGGACATATTCGGCCGGGCGAAGTTATTGTCGGGCCCGACTCGCACACGTGCACATACGGAGCGTTTGCGGCGTTCAGTACAGGTATCGGCTCGACGGATGCGGCGGCGGCAATCGCGACGGGGCAGCTCTGGTTCAAGGTACCGGCTTCGATGAAGTTTGTTCTGAACGGTTCGCTTGGGCCGGGTGTTTATAGTAAAGATGTTGTCCTCGCTGTTATTGCAAGGGTCGGTACGGACGGTGCGCGTTATAAGGCGATGGAATTTGTTGGGCCGGCGCTGAAAGATATGTCGATGGAAGCGAGAATGACCATAACGAATATGGCCATCGAGGCCGGTGCAAAAAGCGGCATAATCGGGTTTGATGATGTAACAAAACAATATCTCGATGAGCATCTGAAAGACAAGACAGATTACACTGTCTATGAATCCGATAGTGACGCCCAATATGACGCGGTCGAAGAGTTTGACTGCTCGGCTATCGAGCCGATGGTAGCTCTGCCGCACCTGCCAAGCGGCGGTGTGCCCATCGGCGAATGTGCCGGCAAGGAAATGGACCAGGCGTATATCGGCAGTTGTACGAACGGGCGAATCGAGGACCTGCGAATCGCAGCAGGAATCCTCAAGGGAAAACAGGTAGCTATTCGCACACTGATTGTTCCGGCGACGCCGGTTATCTGGAAGCAGGCAAAAGACGAAGGGCTGTTCGATATATTTTACGAGGCCGGCTGTGTAATCTCTGCGCCAACTTGCGGGGCGTGCTTAGGCGGCTTTATGGGTGTGCTGGCCGCGGGCGAAAAGTGTGTCAGTACGACCAACAGGAACTTCGTCGGTCGAATGGGACATCCTGAGAGTGAAGTTTATTTAGCCAGCCCGGCAACGGCAGCGGCCTCTGCTGTCGAAGGCAAACTTGCTGACCCAAGGAGCTTTCTTTGAAGAAATTCTAATCCCCGTTTTCACGAGGACAAGTATCTATTGATGTTTGAATATACAATGGAACAAACGTATTGTCACTCCTGCGTAAGCAGGAGTCCAGGAAACACTGATGAGATGGCTGGATTCCTGCTTTCGCAGGAATGACACATTAGTGCCGTAAGGGGCATAAATATTACAATTGAGAGATTAAGCTTTTAGGTGAAGGTTATGGCTAAAGCACACGTTTACAAAAGAGACCATATAAATACGGATGAGATTATTCCGGCGAGGTATTTGAATACCGATGACCAGGCCGAACTTGCGAGACATTGTCTGGAGGATTTGGACAAGGACTTCGTTAACAAGGTCAAAGAAGGTGATGTGATTGTGGCCGGTGAGGATTTTGGCTGCGGTTCGAGCAGAGAGCATGCAGTCTGGGCCATTCGAGGTGCGAAGGTGCAGACGGTTATTGCAAAATCATTCGCTCGAATCTTCTATCGCAATGCTATAAACAACGGCTTTTATATTATTGAATCGCCGGATGCGCTGGAAAAAATCAACGACGGCGATGAAGTGGAAATTGACTACAAAGCCGGCTTGATTAAAAATAAAACAGCCAGCATTGATATCAGCTTTAATCCGCTGCCGGATTTTGCGCTTGAGATAATCAACGACGGCGGACTGTTGGAGCATATAACAAAAAGAACCACGGATTAACACGGATTAACACGGATTTTCACGGATATTAAATTAAAGGAATAGTTTCTTGAGCGAACAAGACTTGGTGCATAGCGAGTTGACAAGGGCTGTCATCGGGGCAGCGATGGAAGTGCATTCAAATCTTGGGCCGGGTTTCCTGGAAAGTGTTTATGAAGCGGCTATGGCAATTGAACTCAATCTCATAAAGGTGCCGTATGAACGGCAAAAGTCGATACCAGTGATGTATAAGGGAGAAAAAGCCAAGGATTTCTTTTGTGATTTCCTCGTGGGCGAGAACGTATTAGTGGAACTCAAGGCGTTAAAAGCTATCACGGGTGTCGAAGAAGCTCAGGTTTTGAACTATCTGAAGTCAACGGGGCTGAAAGTCGGGTTGTTAATAAACTTTGGTGAGCAATCATTGAGGTATAAGAGATTGGTGTTGTGACGACAGAAAGAAACCACGGATTAACACGGATTTCCACAGATTTTTCTCAATTGAAACCACGGATTAACACGGATTTTCACGGATTTTAGATTTTGATATTTCGATACAAAGGTTAAAAAGTTGTTCGCTCAAATACAAGCGTCTGGTTTTGAATGAATGCTAAAAACAACGTGGAATCCCGGCTTTGGCGGGATTTTTTCTTGCTTTAGGCGACAATCACGGTCATAATAGGATTAGCAGAGGCGGAAATTTTATACCATTGATATGCAAACATCACTGCATTGGAAATAATTCGGTCGGTTTGAGTCATAAAAAAGTGTTGTATACTGTTATGTTGGACCTAAATAAAATTTATGATCAGTTATAAAGAAACGCTAGATAATCTAAGAGAGTGGAAAAGTGCCCTTTTTCGTAAACCTTTTCGCATGTTGGGAGTGCTGTTGATTATAATTTTGTTCTTTTGCTTAGCACCTTACTTTTCTGGATATATCAGCGAGAAGGGAAGGCAAGCAGCTTCTTCGGATGAAATGGTTGCTCCACCATTAGCTCAAAATGAAGAAGAGAATAAATATTTTCACCATAAGAAAATCTCCCCAATAGGAAATGGAAAGCACGGACTTATTGTTGAGTTTGGAGTTAGAGATGAACCAACCAATGGTGTTCATGTTGGGATAGATGTGGGTGCTCAATATACTGATGTTCGTGAATGGTTTGCTCCACCAAATAGAACAGACGTGCTAGCAAAAACTAGTGGTATTTATTATAATAGTTCTAAACGCAAAGAACCACCGATATACTCAAGGAGATTTTCGGATCCTTCAATAACACTACAAAGAAGTTTTTATTTATATTTTGAATCGGAGCAACCATTTCAAATTAACAAGTATTTGTATCTTGGATATTATGACTAATTATATATGTAGGTCTAACCACTCGTTGAACCGAATCATTTACTCGCGCATTTTTCAAATGCGCTCGTGCAATCTGGGTTAGATCTGTAGTTATCATCCGTTTTTTATCAGTTAGGTGATATAGAAAGGGTCTTTCAAAAGGCTAAGGGTAAACTTTGCTTGGACAGGCGAATGTGTATAATGGTAGTATAAAATCAGCCCCGATAGATGGCATCTGGATAGCGTGTTAGATATTATATTGTTAGGTATTTTCAACAGTGCTTACTTATCAACTTCAACCAAGAGTTTTCAGATGTGAAAAAAACGCCTTCTGCTTTCCTAATGTAGTCACCATTGAAGTCAAGCTCGCACCCCATACAGCTTTTGGGACGAAAGACGGCCTGAGTCGAACACTGGTTTTTGATAGGCCAGCTTCCCTCGTTTTTAATGCTAATACTGGACGTGTCCTCGGAAAATCGAATCCTCAATTAGAGCCCTTAGATGTTGTCATCAGATCTCCAGATACTAAATTCGAACTTAAAGGCGATAATCTTAAATATCAAGCTACCTGTAATAACGTCTCTGATCTCGAAGGAATGATCACTGCGTTCCAGTACGTTCTACCGAGTTTACTGAATATCGAGTTTGCCGATCCACCCATAATTGATCAAATAAAAGGTTGGGTCGGAGACACTGAGTTTAGGTGGGAGCATCAAGAATGCCAAGCTCCGCTTCGGGTGGTAACAGCTGAAACTCTTGAAAAGCACATTGCCAAAGGGTATGAGCGATTGTCGTTGTTTGCAGCCACTAGAAATCGAAGATTGGCTGCATCACTTAGTTATCTCCATCTGGCTTCAAGGCTCATTGTGATGGGTAATTCGCCTTGGGAGTTTATGGCTGAAAGCATTCTGAACATGTGTAAGGCTATGGAAATATTGTTTGTGGATTCAGATGACTCACGGGATAACATACGGCGTGAACTAAAAAAACTTGGCTATATGCACGAGGAAATCGAAGGCGATTTCATCCCACTATTAATTCTTCGTAGCCATGTAGATGTAGCCCATCCTAAAGTAGCAATTCATTCAAAACGACAACTCCGTACCGTATACAGGTACTTGGCAGATTCTGAGGATCGTCTCAAGAAACTCATCAAGCATGTTATTGAACAGGTCGAGGCGGGAACCTATCAAATCCTACCAACAGATGACCTAACCTTAGACGATGAGGAAAAAAAGGGAATGAGTCAGTTGGTCAAAATAATGGAGTCTCGAATCATCCATCACTGACGGGTGGCAGCCACTGAGCGAATGTAGTGAGCGAAGTGGATGGTTAAAAAACCACAGGATTGATATAGGTATAATGGCAGTATAAAATCAGCCCCGATAGGCGGCATCGGGATTTTGTCCGCCAAATGAGCGGCGGATAAATGTTGAATATTATCATGTTGGGAGAACTTCGTGGTTCGAAATATCGCAATCTATATTGTTAGTTTTCCTACGCGTTGAGAGAGGTGTCCGTGTACCATGTGTTGAGTGCGGTCCCGACTTCGGCTCGTGTTTTTGCTTTCATGAGGGCGAGCAGGGCTGGTTTGCGTTTGGGGTGACGTCGGACGTATCCGGCGAAGAACTTTCGGAAGATGCGTACCGCTTTTTTTTCGGGATAATCCTTTAGGATGCGCTCGAAATGTTCGAGTATGACGAGCCTTTGTTCGGCCAGGTCGGGCGGCGGCGGTATGTGTCGATTCTCCCATACACAGCGCAGATCTCGAAAGATCCATGGATTTCCGACGGCGCCGCGTGCGACGACGAAGCCATTGAGTCCGGTCCTTTTCATCAGGTCGATCGTTTCGGCCGGGTCGAAAATGTCACCACTTCCGACGATGGTTGCGTCTGGGAAGCGGCTTTTTACTGCGGCCAAGAGGTCCCAGTCGGCTTTGCCACGGAATCGCTCTGAGACGGTGCGGCCGTGGATGACAAGGGCGTCGACACCGTTTTCTATCGAGCGTGTTACAATGTTCCAAAAGTTGTGCAGGGACTGAGGTTTATGGTCCACTCCGATGCGCAGTTTCATCAGTACGGGGCCGACGACGACATCGCGAACCGCTTTTAGGCTATCGATGACGATGTCCGGTTCGCTGAGCAGCGCCCCTCCACGTCCCCTTCGCAAGACTTTTGGGGCTGGACAGGCAAAATTCAGATCGATGACGTCATATCCGGCGGTCACCAAGTTACTGGCGGCTTTGGCCATTGTCGCGGGGTTCCTGCCGAGGATCTGTGCGCCGACGGGGTGCTCATCGGCATTGGGGCGAAAGCAGGCCTTGCGCAGGACCCGGGTATTGGCGGCGCTCTTGGCGAGCATCATATCGGCCAGCGTAAAGGGGCAGCCGAACCGGCGGGCGAGCACGCGCATTGCGTAGTCGGAGTATCCGCTGAGGGAGGCCTGGAAGAAGGGCACGTCCAGCGTCAGGCTACTGAGTTTGAGACCAATAGAATTACGCATATTCGGTTTGTGGCCTGGCTATTTTCATTTAATGTAACTCCTGTAATACGCAAACTACCCGATATCCTTGATTGACCCGGGTATTGTTACCTCTGATTCATCTTTCGTCAACCGGCGGGGTAAATTTTTAATAAGTTTGGTGATATAGAAGGGGATAAACAGAAAAATTCTAAATCCTAATCACTATCCGCCTACGTCAAGACTACGGCGGACAAGAATCCTAAATTCACCCGCCTGAGGC
>JAUWBX010000156.1 GCA_030609625.1 Phycisphaerae bacterium | reverse complement strand
TTATGGGTCATCGCCGTAAGACTCTTATGGCCTGCAGCAAATTGGCTCGCGGCAAACTCGCAAAAATTGACAACTGGCCTGAAATCTTCGAGCGATGTTCTATCGACCCGACACAACGTCCCGAACAACTCGCCGCCGAAGACTACATCGCCATCGCAAACTTGTGCCGCGATATCCCCACAGATACCTGATTCGAAAATGGATTACTTCATATTTTATATTCAATCAAACTTTACTCTTGCAGGAAATTCAAATTTGAGGTATAATGAAATATCCGGTAATATCGGGCTAAAATAGCGCAAAATGCTCAACCTGTGGAACAAAAGGCCGCTCTTGCGCATCGTACAGAGTAGTTAGTTACTGTTGCGGAAACAGTATTTGTCATTCCCGCGAAAGCGGGAATCCAGTTTTTCGCTCTGGACCCCTGCTTTCGCAGGGGTGACATCGTAGGTTTTTGCCTTCCGCAAATAGTTAGTAAAGAGAACATTAGTGAAAGTTGAGGAGTGTCGTTATGAGCAGGCGAAGAAGAGGATTTACTTTAATCGAACTTTTGGTGGTGATAGCTATCATATCGCTTCTGATGGCCATCCTCATGCCGGCGCTGTCTAGGGTCAAGGATCAGGCCAGACAGATCGGCTGCGCCGCCAACATCCGCCAGTGGAATTTTGTTTTCAACAACTACATTAACGACAATGACGGCAGGTTCTACTCCGGCACCAACGATCTAGGGTACTGGTGGCTTCACCAACTGGAGCAGGAGCAGCAGAATTGGAAGACCAACAAGACGTGGTTCTGCCCAACGGCAACGACCCCCATCTGGGACGAGGATGGCGTCCGAAAGCAGTCGCTCCATATCTACGATGCTTGGGGTATCTATCGAGAGGGGAATCGGACCTACAAAGGCACGACCTATGTGGCGAATCCGAATGGGTTCGCTGGGAGCTACGGTCTCAACAGCTATATGTTAGGCATTCCGAAAACGGGCTCCTTCGAGGGAGATCTGCCTTCCTCGGAAGGCTATCGGGACATGTACAATGTGCCCAACGCGAGCGAAGTGCCGGTCTTCTTGGACGCCCTTCGCTTCGACTTCTGGCCGCAGGCAAGCCATGCGCCCGCAATGAATGAGTATGATTTCTGGACCTCGGGCGCGCAGTACAATATGGCGCGCATTTGCATCAACCGTCACCGCGGATTCACGAACAGTTCTTTTCTGGATTGGTCGGTGCGCAAAGTGGGGCTGAAGGAACTCTGGAAGCTGAAATGGCATCGAAGTTTCAACGTCAACGGTCCCTGGACGCAGGCCGGCGGTGTTACGTCAGACGACTGGCCGCAATGGATCAGACGTTTTCAAGAATACTGAAAATGACTATTGCGCAGAAGAGGCCGAGCCTGTGGGCCGGCCTTTCTCGCTGACTGATGTTTTTATAAAACCTATTTTTGGGGTATGGTGCAAGAAGGGTCTCGTTATGCGCAGGAAAATAGGATTCACACCGTTAGAAATTAAGATTCCTTATCGGGAAAGCGGAAAATTTCTCCGAAAGGAGTCCTTAGGACTAACGGGGTTCACACTAATCGAACTTTTAGTGGTAATCGCCATTATTGCGGTATTGATGGCTATCCTGATGCCGGCACTAAATCGAGCCAAAGAACAGGGCAAACGTGCAACTTGCCTCAGCAATCTCAAGCAGTTGACCCTTGCCTGGATTATGTATGCCGATGACAACGATGACAAGCTCGTCAACGGCGATACGGGGGAATACAGCATACATCAGAATGAGACTCCCTGGGTGCTCAAAGATTGGTCGTCTGGTATGACTGTGGAACAGAAAAGAGACGCTATCCTGAACGGGGCCTTGTGGCCATACGTCAAGAGCTTGAAACTTTACAAATGCCCGACCGTTAACAAGATCGTTCGCGGGGGCACTCAGGAAGATATATTGCGGACCTACTCTGTGTCTGATTCTATGAATTGCAAAGGGTGGACCGGTCGTTCAGATATGCCAGGTTCGGTGATGATTAAAAAAAGAATGGACATCCCCAACCCGGCCTACAGAATTGTCTTTCTTGATGATGGCGGTACAATAACTTCTGCTCTGGGTGGTTGGACGGTTTATGTTAAGGAGGAGAAGTGGTGGGACCCGCCGCCGGTTCGGCACGGTGACGGAACGAACTTTTCTTTTGCGGACGGGCACAGTGAATATCACAAATGGAAAGACCCGCGTACAATAGAATTTGGCAAGCGGGTGCCGCCGACGGCCTTCTCTGAAATCCAGGCGGGCAATGAGGATATTCACTGGGCCGCGGTGGCTATGTGGGGTAAGGCGGCGAAACATTAGGATTTACACATAGCAGTCACGGCCACAGGTGTGTTTCTTGTGCTAATTGATTCTTTGGAGGACAAGGAGAAAATTCAGTTATGCGCATACAAAAAGGATTCACACCGTTAGAAATTAAGATTCCTGATCGCCAAAGTGGGAAATTTCTAACTGGGTTCACACTAATAGAACTTTTGGTGGTGATTGCCATCATTGCGCTATTGATGGCGATATTGATGCCGGCACTGCAGCGGGTAAGGAAACAGGCAAAAGCGGTCATTTGCCTGTCAAACCTCAAGCAGTGGGGCACTATCTTTGCAATGTACACCGATGACAACAACGGCTTCTTTCCCAGACGCACAAGCGGTTCAGGGCGTTGGATAAATGTCCTGTACGACTACTATTATCGGGATGACAAGATACGCGTCTGCCCGATGGCGGTAAAAATTGCGAACCCGGTTTACCCGCCCGGAGGCACCGGCACACTTGGAGTAGGTGGTGGCCCATTTACGTCCTGGGGCAAGGTGGGTGTAACCGGCTCGCGGCCAGCCGGCGAGTACGAGCCGGCCGGTACCTGGGGCAGCTATGGAATCAACCACTGGCTCTATGTGGCTGCACAAGACCCACTTTACGGCCAGGCCGCCAAAGACTACTGGGGAACAGTCAATGTCAGGGGCAGCGGTAACATTCCGCTGTTCCTGGACTGCTGGTTCTGGTGTGGCGGGCCGGAGAATGACGATATGCCCCCCAGCTATGACGGCGAACGGTTCGACGGTCATATAAATTCCATGAACCGGTTCTGCATCAACCGACATCAGCAGGGCATAAACGGCGTCTTTTTGGACTATTCGGCCAGGAAGGTTTGGCTGAAGGACCTGTGGCATGTCAAATGGGCCAGGAACTTTGATATACATGCCCCCTGTCCCCACTGGGAAACCGAAGCACCCTGGATGGCACAATTCAAGGGGCATTGCGAGGGGCATTGAAGGGGATTGCGAAGTTCTCATTTTTTGCCGGACTTATGAAATAAAGATTGCAATAAATAAAATCGTTGAAACCTAAACGGAGAATACTGACGTGAAACAAGAAAGGGCGTTCACGTTAATAGAGCTTCTGGTGGTGATTGCCATCATTGCGCTATTGATGGCGATATTGATGCCGGCACTGCAGCGGGTAAGGAAACAGGCAAGAGGGGTTGTGTGTCAGGCCAACATCAAACAATGGAACACTCTCTTTGCGATGTACACGGACGACAACAACGGCTATTTCCCCGAACGCAGGGACGGCAGTAACGCTTACGGACGCTGGATGGACTCAATGCGGGAGTACTACATCACCACCGAAGACATACGCTGCTGCCCATCGGCTACAAAACTGGCAAATCCAACCGGTGAAGTCGGCGCAAATATCTGGGGCGGACCCTTTGTAGCCTGGGGAAAACTCTATGCTACATCCGGGCGAACACCAGATTATTATGGCAGCTACGGCATAAACGGCTACCTTTATGTACCCGTCGGTTCAGTTTATGGAAAACCGCCCGAAAGATTCTGGAGAACTCCTAATGTCAGCGGCGTCGCTAATATACCACTGTTCCTGGATTGCTGGGCCTGGTGCGGCTGGATAGATGATACTGATATGCCTCCCGAATATGATGGCCACAGAAGGAGCGGCGATACGGATTCAATAAACCGTTTCTGCCTCAACCGTCACGAGGGATTCATAAACGGAGCTTTTCTGGATTATTCTGTCAGAAAAGTAGGACTCAAAGAGTTGTGGACATTTAAATGGTCTCGTGTCTTCAACACGGTTAATACCTGGACTACCGCCGGCGGTGTTACAACTGCCGACTGGAAAAATTACGGCACAGGCTGGCTGGCAAGATTTAAAGACTATTGAAATCGGTAATTGGTTATTCGGCCATTTGCTATTTACCAATTACCCTTCTACAAAACTGAGGTTAGGCGTACTTTGAAAAGAAAAAATCGTTTTCTGATTGTTTTTTTTCAAACAATAAGTTATTATTTAATAAGCAGTTGGGTGATTATTTAAGAAAATTAAAAAAACAGATTTTCTTAAATAATATATGCCTGACCTCAATTTTGCAGAAGCCTTATTTACCAAATATGAAAGGAATACCATTATGAACAAACGAAGAGGATTTACGTTGATAGAGTTGTTGGTCGTGATTGCTATCATCGCGGTATTGATGGCCATCTTGATGCCGGCGCTGCAGCGCGTTAAGGAGCAGGCAAGGGAAATGACTTGCAGGGCTAACCTGCGTCAATACGGCATAGCACAAGCCATATATTTGGACGACAACGACGACCGTTATCCTTATTCCTGGACCTCGCTCGTCAAGAACGAGTATCCTGTGAGCGGATACGAGCGTTACTGTCGATGGCACGACCCGAGATATCCGCCTGACGGACCATTTTGGCCCTATCTGGCGGAAAAGAAGGTCCATCTCTGCCCATCGTTCAAAGTTCTTGCCAAGTCCGAGGGTCAAAGGCATCCCAGGCACGACCCTTCCATACCGATTATTCCTCAATACAGTTACAGCATGAACTCCTGGTTAGGCTCGAAGCGAGATGACCCCGGCGGCTCTTCCGCAACAGACTCCAGAGGACGCGGCGGAGTTCATAAACGTTCCGAGATAACGAGAAGTAAATCGGAGGTATTTTTCTTCGCTGAGGAGAATATGTGGGGAAGGCCGGGCAACTCCAATGTACTCAACGACAATGCCTTATGTCCCGACGGCCGCGATTGGTTTGGCACCTTCCACAGTGCACCAAGTGCAGACCTCAATGCCGGCACAGTTAATGCGGTTTTTGTAGATGCCCATGTCGAAGAAGTGCGGTCGGCCCTAAAAGACGATCCCAGTGACAACTCGGAAATGGAGTTCGGCAGATTCGAGAAATTCGGCTGGCCAAACAAGCAGCCTTTTCAATAATCTCGATTTTCGAATCTCGATACTGGATACTCGTCGAGCATCGAGTTAGATTGTCGCTGTTTTGTGCCTGTGGCTGTGGCATTCGATGTTCACCGCCACCGGAAGCGACGCGATATGGCACGCAGCAGTTTCGATAAGAACAGCCAGAGCGGTTGTATCACCGCCGAGCCCCTGTGGGCCTAAGCCGAGCGCATTGATTCTCGAAAGCAGAACCACTTCAAGCTCAGCGTAAAATTCATCACTGTTTTTCCGGTCCAGATTCCGGCACAGTGCCTTCTTGCTCAGCAGACAGCTTAGTTCGAAATCGCCCCCAATTCCTATCCCCACCACAAATGGCGGACATGCGTCGGCACCGGCAGAGCTGACAACATCAACAATCCAATCAATTATCTCTTTTTTTTCTGCTGTGGGCCTGAACATCCTGAATTGGCTCTTATTTTCACACCCGCCGCCTTTGGTCATAACGGTCAGCTTCAACTTATCGCCCGGCACAATCACATAGTGGATTATAGCAGGTGTATTATAAGACTCAAGACCACAGACACCAGACCACAGACCAGAATCCTTTGTCTTGAGTTCTGGGTCTTGTGTCTTGTGTCCTGGGTCTTTTCTTCTTAAAGGGTCGGCTACAACGCTTTTTCGCAGATGACCTTTCTCAT
>JAUWBX010000250.1 GCA_030609625.1 Phycisphaerae bacterium | reverse complement strand
CTCGTGCCGGCGCTGAGTACCGCAAACGATTGCCAGGCCCTTCTCCTTGGCGATTTTGGAGGCCGCCATAACCTCACGACAGCCGGCCACGTCCGTAGCGACGGGCTTCTCGGTAAAGATGTGCTTGCCGGCCTTAATGGCGGCCATCATCTGCCGCCCGCGAAACGCCGGCGCCGTCGCCATACACAGCAGGTCTGCTTCGCATCGGGCCAGCTTCTCGTGGCAGTCGAAGCCCCAGAAAAGATGGTCGTCGTCAATCTTCACGCGACCTTTGAATTTGTTGTCCCTCAAGAGCCTGTCCCTGGTTTTCCTGACCTGACTCTCGAACAGGTCAGCCAGGGCGATGACCTCTACGCCGGGATCGGCTTGCAGGCACTGACGCACGGCACCATTGCCGCGCCCGCCGCACCCGAGCAATCCCACTTTTATCTTGCCTGACCCTTGCGCGTGGACCTTCGATGCAACCGCCCCGGCCAACGCTACTGCGCCGGCGGCTGTGGCAATATTCTTCTTAGATATGCCTTTGTCTTTTTTTGACGCTGTCATATTGAAAATCTCCTTTGTTTGTTGTTTTTGAGCCATTTGGCCGAACAAGCAGACGCCTCTCGTCAATCGGCATCCGCCGATTATCCGCGTCTTCCCTTGCGCTGCACTAAGCCGGGCAACTGGTACTTGCCGGGAACAGGGAACGGGTCCATAGGCTTGGAATCGCTTAGCTTGAGACCATCGGGTGGTAATAAATCCAGCGTGCACCTGCTCATAAACCACGACCGCTTAAACTGCTGCCGTGAATATGCAGATTCCCTGCCCATGATGGCGCAGAGTGTGCTTTCTGCGATTCGCTGCCCCTCGTTAAGCGGGTTTCCGCTCCGAATGCTCTTAATCAGGTCGGCGTGTTCCACTACGTACGGGTTGGGGTTGGGGCCTTCGTAACGCCACGGGTTCTCGCCCTTGATGACCCCGCAGCAGTCGCTTACGCCTTTCGTGCCGACCACGCGCTCACTAACCCGGTTTGTCGTGCCCGCAATTTGCCGACAAGTGCTGATGGTCCGCACATCGCCGGGGTAGAAGAACTCAACTCCGAAATGGTCGAAGATGTCGCCGTACTGCGGGCCTGTGCGGTCCTGCCGGCCTCCCAGGCCGTGTACCTGCTCGGGAAACGCGTTGAATGCCCAGTTGATTACGTCGATGTTGTGTACGTGCTGCTCACATATATGGTCGCCCGAAAGCCACCTGATAAACAGCCAGTTACGGATTTGCCATTCCACGTCCGCCCACTTGCCGCTCTTGTAGTTGTCCCAGTTGGTCTTGGCGCGGTCAACCCAAAGCGCCCCCATGTTCCAGTAGCACTGGGCCGAAACAATCTCACCGATTGCGCCGTCGTGTATCCGCTTCATCGTCTCGACGTACTTCGGCTCATGTCGGCGCTGCGTGCCGGCAACAATGGCCAGGCCCTTCTCCGTCGCTTTATTCGAGGCCTCGATGACCATCTTTATCCCTGCCGGGCAGACGGCCACGGGTTTCTCCATAAAGACGTTTTTGCCGCGTCTGATGGCCTCGGCAAGCTGCGCTGGCCGAAAGCCGGGCGGCGTCCCCAGGATGACCAGATTCACATCATCCAGAGCCATCAGCTTCTTGTAGGCGTCAAGCCCGACGAAGCAGCGGCTGTTGCGGACCTTGTATTCGTTCTTCAAACCTCTAAGGCTGTCCTCAAAAGCGTCGGCCAGTGCGACGATTCTCACGCCCGGCGAAGACTTGACACAGTCATTCGCCGCACCGGAGCCTCGACCACCACAGCCAACCACGCCGACACGGATAGTGTCGCTGCCCCTCGCTTCCGCCAATGGAACAGCCGCTCCACCCAACATCAGGGCACCGGCCGTTACTGCCGAACTCTTCAAGAGTTCTCGTCGTGTTAATTTCTGCCTTTGTACCATATTCGCCTCTCTAACTTTACCTTTGTGGTAAACTTCGCGTCCTTGTTAACGCTATCAAAATCTCCTTAAACGGTTGCTTTTTTCCCACTGCCTCCTTAGCAGCCGGAAACACGTCGTTTTATAGACCTTAGACTTTTTAACTGTGCACCCGAGCCACAAGTTTTAAGATTATAATGCAGGTCGGGAAAAAAAGTCAAGAGTAAAAACAAAAATTATTTTCTGATTTTTGGGAGCCGCGGAATTTGGGCCAGTTGCAGTATTCATAATATTCACTACATAGTTCCTGTTGCGGAAACAGTATTTGTCATTCCCGCCCCGCATCAAAGTGCGGGATAAACTCCAGCGGGAATCCAGTTTTTTTCGCCCTGGACACCTGCTCCCCGCTTTCGCGGGGACAAGTTTACCCCTGCCCAAGCAGAGGCAGGGGTGACACCGTCGGTTTTTGCTTTCCGCAACAGATACTACATAGCAATGCAAGCTGCCTGTCAATGCTACATACCGCTCGTAACTACTGCTCTGTTCTGTAACAGGTGATTTGCAGACTCCGGCGTTGGGCCTCAGCAATCCGCCGAAAGGCGTCCCCAAGTGGACTGCAATTTTTACTTTTTATCCTTCGGCCATTCAACTTTGCTCAGGACAGGTTTTTAACCTTTGATTTTCCTTTATGGTCTGATGGCTGGTGTGAGAAGATTCTGAACAAATGTGCTAAGCTGAAAAGAAAAATAATCCTTGAAAGGAAAAAATATAGTGATATAATCTATAATCATTGAAACAGGAGTTGAAATCGTTCCCTAAGGACTGGTAAAGAAATTAGGTTTCGTTTTTGGCTCCAGCGAGGACAAGGCTGGCAAGGAAGCAAAACGCAGGCCTATGGTTCGACAGGCTCACCATCCTGAGCGAAGTCGAAGGACTGGTTGGTAGTCCGAGTTTTGCTGACACCGCCAGCCGAAGCCGCAACCAGCCAAAAATGGAAGATAATTTATTTACAAGTCCTAAGCCAAAGACTGTTGTGTCTCACTTTTGCAAAACTCATATAATTAATTAAAGAAAGGACAAGGAGTATCTTATGAACCACAGTAAAATTTATTGCTTGACCCCGTTAGAAATTAACATCCCTTATAGAAAAAGTGGAAGATTTCTAACGGGGTTGATTGCTTTGCTGGTTGTTATGGCAGGCTTCTGCTTCGCCGGTCCACAGGATGCCTATGGGCAGGAGCAAGAGAAGGACGAATGGGTATCTCTATTCGATGGCAAGACCCTAAACGGCTGGTCCGTCCATAGCGGTTTTGCCAAATACCATATTGAGGACGGTGCCATTGTCGGCACGACAGTCAAGGGTAGTCCCAACACATTCCTCTGCACCGACCGGGAATATGGTGATTTCATATTAGAGTTCGAAGTCCGCCTGGATCCCAGGCTGAACTCCGGCGTGCAAATACGCAGCAATATCGCCGAAGAAGAGAAGGTGTTCGTATTCGGTGGGGCTGACGGAAAGCTTCAGAGGCGAAAGGTACCGCCGGACCGTGTCTATGGTTATCAGGTGGAAATCGCCACCGAGAAGAGAGGTTCCTCCGGAAGCATTTACGACGAAGCTCGCCGCGCTTTCATGCTCGCGGGCACAACGTCTGACCCGGCTGCCGGCAAGGCGTTCAAAGACGGTCAATGGAACAAGTTCCGCATCGAGTGCAAAGGCGACAGAATCAGGACATGGATCAACGATGTCCCTTGTGTCGATTTGAGGGACGGTATGACAAGCCGCGGCATCATTGGTCTGCAGGTCCACGGCGTGGGAAAAGACGCCACTGCCTACCAGGTGCGTTGGCGTAACATACGCATACAGGCAGAGGACCAGGGCGTTGAACCGCCTGTTGTATCTGGTCGGGAAGCTGTGTTGCGCTGTACCCCGGCCTGGACCGGCAAGCGGATGGAAGACGGTAGGCCGTATGTCCCGGATGACATTCTGGAGAGAATGAAAAACGTCTCGGTTACAATGGCATGGAGTATTGTCAGGGGCGCCGGCTACAGAAACTGTTACGAGAATGCCGCCGGCTGGATAATCATGTATCCCGATGAGGCGATTGTCGGCCGTGTGCTGACAACTCAATACATGCCCTCCCACCCCGACTATAATCGAGCGATTATGCGTCAGGGGCATGCCGAAGGCCGCATCGGCAGCTCCAATTCCTGGCCGATTGATATGCTGCAGAAGGGAGACGTATATGTTGCAGATTGTTTTGGAAAAGTAGTCGATGGTACTCTGATAGGTGATAACCTTGGTAACGCCATTTACGCCAAATCCGGCAACGGCGTCATCTTCGATGCCGGTGTCCGTGACCTGGAAGGCATTGAAGCAATAAAGGGATTTAACGCTTGGCACAAGGGCGCCGACCCAAGCTACCTTCGCGAAGTGATGATGACCGCTATCAATGTCCCAATCCGTATCGGCAGAGCCATAGCATGCCCCGGTGACGTTGTGCTGGCCAAACGCGAAGGCATTGTCTTCATCCCCGCCTATCTGGCTGCAAAAGTCGTTACGGAATCTGAGGCTATAGCGCTGCGGGATATGTTCGGGCATCAACGCCTGAAGGAAGGCAGGTACACACCCGGACAAATCGACCGCAAATGGACGCCAGTGATTCAAAATGACTTTCGCAACTGGCTCAAAAGTAACATTGACGAGCTGCCTGTGCCAAGGGACGTAATCGAAGGAGTCCTGGATCCAAAAACAAGGAACTGGTAAATGAAAGATTGTTATTTACTTATGTCTCGTGAGATTGTAGATAATTCACGACAAGGAGAGAGACTATGAAGAGTCTGACAAAAGAG
>JAUWBX010000367.1 GCA_030609625.1 Phycisphaerae bacterium | reverse complement strand
CCCGATACTTTTATTATAACGAGTTATGGTATTTTTTCCAAGAAAAAAGCAACAAAAAAACGGGCATAATTAGCCCGGTTTGATTCTTTTGAACGTAATCAGGCTTGATTTACTGCGATAAATCATTTGATTGTTGTAATTCTTGATTCTGTGGTTCGAAGTCATCGCAGTAATCGTCGGCATCGTGTCTTTGTTGGTTTTTTTGACAGATTCCGTCTATTATCGTTTCTCTGTTGGGGTCGCTACAATGTATAAGGATGAATGGTTGGTTTGAAAGATTTACAATTCCTGCATTCTTCTTTCATCATAATTTAAGTCCGATAATCTGGCCGGATGGGTCACGCAGCGATAAGGGCCTGCCTAAGATTTCGTAATGCAGAATCGCCATTCTCAGCTCATCAGGGTCGGCGTAATCCATCAAAACCTCGGAAAGATATTTCGACTCAGGAACTTCAGCAGCCATATCCATACGTTTACCCGCCAATCCTTCAACAGTTTTGCCGGTGAATTCTGGTTCTGCCAGCCGTGTTGTAGGTTGAACTCGGCCTGCTTGTTTGGCTTCGGCAGCGTATTTACGCACAGCGGGCTGAGGACGAGCTATTTTTTGGCGTGCCGGTTGGCCAATCGGGCGAGACTCTCGGCCTTGTGCAGGCTCGGCAAGACCGCGAAGCTCATTAAAGAATTGCTCGAGCACCCCCCTGCCGCCTGTGGCAGGCTTACGTGCCAGCTTACGGCCCAGTTCTTGTTCACCCTGCTCTTGCGGCTTTTTCCGCTTTGTTTTGATGATAGCGCCAAGCCCATAGACAGCCGCAATAATCACGAGGACAAGTATATCCATCCAGCCTTCGAAGTCGTTGCCGCGAGCTAAAATTAATTGTGCTAAAAGAGCATTCATAATAGAGCCATTGTGTTAGGTTACCAGAGTACCAGGTTATCAGGTGGTGGGTATCAGGTTATCAGAATATCAGGTTAATTTTGCCTTTTCTTAGTATCCTGCTTTCCTGATATTCTACACCCTGGTATCCTGATTTTCTGATATTCTACACCCTAATATCCTGCTTTCCTGATACCCTGCTGCTATTGCTTTTTCTTCGGCTTTGCAATGGAATCCCGCATCGAGGTATCAGCCATAATGTTTTTCATTCTGTAATAGTCCATAATGCCGAGATTGCCCTTCTTGAAGGCTTCAGCCATCGCTAATGGTATCTTCGACTCGTTTTCCACTACGAGTGCCCGCATTTCCTGCTCACGTGCCACAGCCATTGCCCTGCGTTTTTCCGCCTCGGCCTTTGCTCTTCGCATATCCGCCTCCGCCTGGGCCGCCTGCAACTGGGCGCCGACATTCTCACCTACATCGACGTCGGCAATATCAATCGAGAGAATCTCATAGGCCGTTCCGGCATCGAGCCCTTTGGATAAAACTGATTTAGAAATATCGTCCGGGTTTTCCAAAACACTTTTGTACGTTATGGCACTACCAATAGTGGTAACAATTCCTTCGCCCACGCGAGCGATAATTGTCTCTTGAGTGGCACCGCCTATCAGTCTTTCGATATTGGCACGGACGGTAACACGTGCCTTTGCTTTCAACTGAATCCCATCCTGAGCAACTGCATCGATAGTGCCTCTGCTCTTCTGAGGGTCTGGGCAATCGATTACCTTGGGGTTGACGCTTGTCTGGACCGCTTCGAGAATGTCACGACCGGCCAGGTCGATTGCCGTGGCTGTCTGCAAAGACAAATCGATATTTGCCCTGCTGGCGGCGATTAAGGCGCGAACAACGTTTGGAACATTGCCGCGGGCCAAATAATGGCTTTCCAAATCTCTTGTGGTTAGTGTCAGCCCTGCCTGAATAGCGGTTATTTTACTTATAACTATGGTCGTGGTATCGACCCTTCTAAGCCACATCCCGATAAGCTCAGAGAATTTAACGTCGGCCCGCGATAGTTTCGCCTGCAGCCACAGCCGGAAGAATTTTAAGAACAGCATCAGGAAAACAAACGCAACAAGAATTACTAAGACCAAAAGTGCTATTCCGACAAATTCTACGGGATTCTTTTGCGCCAAAATTGTATTTGTTAAATTATACATGTCTGTGTCCTTCCATTAAGTTTCTTCTATCATACGAACGGTCAACTGTGTACTCTCAACGTCGATAACCTTGACCTTTTTATCTTTATCAACATATCCGCTTTCAGCCACACATTCAACTCTTTTTCCTGCAAAATCACACATCCCCACCGGCCGCAAAGGTGTAATCACGACACCGACTTTGCCAAGCATCTCTTTCAATTCGGACGTATCAGGTATGGCGTCGCCCTGCTGCCGTTTTGGTGGTGTAAGTGTAACGCTTTTGCCGAATCTGGTTTTTGGAAATATCCTGTAAGCAAAAATCAGGACCGTAGGTATCATTACAGCCGCGATACCTACCCCTATCCAGCCGGCGGTCGCACTGTGCCGAAAAAATATCACTGCACCACCAATTAAACACGCCAGCGCGAAGATACTTATCAGCCCGCCGCTTGGCACGAATACTTCAGCTATTATCAGAGCCGCACAGGCAAAATAAAGAAAAACAGCAAAAATCAGCCACCAAATCATAAGCTTACCTCGTATAGGGCATCAGGTTATCAGGAATCAGGTTTGTCCGCCAGAGGCGAATTAGTTTTTCCTTGGTACCCTGATTTCCTGCATCCTGATACCCTAATTTCCTGATAGCCTTCTTTGTCCTCTGTCATTCGTCCTCTGTCGTCTGTTTTTTGACGACAACTCTGTTGCCGTGAATTTCAATTATCTCGACTTTTGTGCCTTCGTCAAGGAACTCGGCTTCAGCGACCACATCGACTATCGCATCGCCGAATTTTGCTTTTCCTGTAGGTCTCAGTATCGAAACCACCTCACCGGCATCACCCATGTTTACGCTTACGGTTTTACCTTCAGCCGGAGTGGTCATGCTCACTGGTATTTCACCGCCCTGCCTTGGGACCGATGGCACAAGTATCAGCCCGCTGAGAAACTGAATCCTCGGCAGATATTTTGACAACACCCACGCCAAAACAATAAATCCAACGAACCCCATCGATAATCCTACGACTCCCCAGGTGAAATCACTCCAGGCAATTGCATCTTGGGGCCAGGGTAATTTGTCCGGCGGATTTTTGATGAGCATACCAAATAAGCCGGCGAAAATGCATACAATTCCCGAAAAACCTGCTACCCCGAAACCAGGCAGGACCAAAAATTCGATTAGGAGCAGAAATATTCCTAAAACAAATAACGCTACTTCCACCCAGTTAGCCAATCCGATGAGGTATTTGCTGCCGATTATGATTGTAAAGCATATAACCGCCGCCAGGCCGGGCAGACCCACACCCGGGGTGTTAAATTCAATATAAACCCCCAACATGGCGAGCATAACAAGCACAGCCATCACAGCCGGGGAATTTATCCATCGGACCATCTCTTCCGACCAGTTGGTCTTAAGCACCATCGGCTCGCCGACAAAGGTTACGCCGTCCCGCTTGGCCAAAAAGTCAAGCGCCCCTCCCAGGTCTTTCACCACCGCCCTTGATATACCGTATTCAAGAGCATCAGGAGCGATTAGCGTTAGCAGCTTATCGCTTTCGACAACTATTTCTTTGTTGTTTAGGTCATAGATGTTTGGGTCCTTGTTCGACAATTCAATGCTTTCAAAAAACTCGTCCTCACCTGTTT
>JAUWBX010000360.1 GCA_030609625.1 Phycisphaerae bacterium | reverse complement strand
CCGTTGCTTCTTCCATTAATGAGCAGAATATGCAAACTGTGGACCGATGTCAATCGCGATTTTCGGATTTGGGCGAAAATTACCTCGCCGGTGAAAGACGGCATCTGGATTACCGCCTTCGCGGGAATGACAATTGGTGGGGTAAGCCACACCCTGCCTTTTCTAAATATAACGGCGTAAAGCCTGGCTTTTACCCTCTTGGTTTGTCGAGCACAGCGTAGCGTTTTTGCATAAACCTGAGGTCATCGCGTTCATCGGCGGGAGGGGTCACATCAAATGCGCTCGTATCGCCCCAGGCGGCACGCATAGCCGCATCAATGGTGCTCTGATTGACCCACGTGTGCATGTTGGCACTTCCGTCGGCCCAGCCTAACGTGCTCCTGTTTTTACTGTGCCAGATTGCCAGCGGGTCAATCCAACTGTTTCCAAAATCTTTGGTTACCACCCAGGAACCCTTGTTCCATCCCCTCGGGTCGATTTCCTCTACAAAGACAAATGTTTCGGCGGGATTTTTAATTTCGGAATATAATATAAGATGCCTGTTGCTCCACTCTTTTTCTTCGCCATTTAGCGCGCCGGAGATAGAGTAGCTGCCAAAGGTGTACATACCCTGCCGTGTTGTTCTGTCGTCAGAGGGGCACCGATACACATCTACGTTCTTGACGTAGGAAAAGAGCAAACCCTGCCTTAAACCTTCCTTACATTTCTCGAGCGGGTCGGGGTCATTGCCAGTTGGACCTCTCATCCAAGCGTCGCTTGATCGGTTGGGAAAGCCCCCAATCATTTTATCATCATTATCATCTTTGTACAGCAGCCAGGTGAATGTCAGGGTCTTTACATTGTTAATGCAGTGGAGGCGCCTGGCCTGGTCTCTGGCCCGGCTCAAAGCCGGCATCAGAATTGCCATCAACACCGCGATAATTGCAATTACTACCAGTAGCTCGATTAGTGTAAAGGCTCTTGTTTTCATCGGTATCTTTCCTTTCCGGCAAAAAGCACCTTAAAAGACTTACGAGAAAAAATTGCCCTGAATGATGCCCCTTTTATATTTACTGTCAAAAAATGAGAAGCGGAAAAGCAGTGTTGTGTTCCGTTAATTCTGCGTTTTCTTAACGTTTCGGAATTATCAATTGTATTATATTACATCAGGCCGAATACGTCAACACGGAAATTTGCAGTTTTTTGCATTGCCTTGTCTTTGGAAACACACAATGTTGTCTTGCTTTTTTTGCCGGGAGGCCCTGGACTTGGCCATCCCTTACGGGACTACTGAAGCGCCCGATAGGGATATGCCCTCAGCGCGACGTTGAAGTCTTCCCGCTCCTCGTCGTCAGCGGGTGTTCTGTAGAAGCTGAAACTCAGGGGGTCGTGCAAGGCCGTCAGATTCCACTCGATGAGTCCTTTGCCTCGCCACTGCTGCATATCGACACGGCCGTCGGCATAGCCAATCGTGCTGGTGTTGTTTCGGTGCCAGATTCCGAACGGGTCAACCCACTCTTTTCTCTTTGGATAAATGACCCAGGAATTCATGTTGTATCCCCGTGTGTCACATTCAGCCAGAAAGACCCACTTGGCGGCCGGCTGCCTGATGTCGGTGTACTTGAGGCAAGGTAGAATCTCCCAACCGCCGTTGGGGTTGACCCCATTCATGCCGCCGGTGATGGAATAGGTCCGATAGGCATACTTATGGTATGAAATATTCTTGCGCCGGTCGGAGGGGCAGCGGTAAACCTTTATCTCATTTACATAAGGCCACATCACACCTTGCTTTATGTACTCCTTCTTCTCTTCAACACTGGAATTTCCTGTATCTGGCGGCATGACGACCCATGGTGGTCTTTTCTCGTCATAGCCAGGTGGCGGGGTATGGCCAGCAACCAATTTGGCGTCATTGTCATCCTTGTACATGAGCCACGCAAGCGTCAGGGTCCTTACGTTGCTGCGACAGTTAATGCTGCGGGCTTGCTCTCTGGCAATGCGCAGCGAGGGCATGAGAATGGCCATTAGCAATGCGATGATGGCGATTACTACCAGCAGCTCGATTAGTGTAAAAGCTCTTGTGTTCATTTGTATCTTCCCTTTCCGGTGAAGTTGTTTTTAAGAGACTACGAGAAGAAACAGTCTGAGCGATGTCCCTTTTATATTATTGTCAAAAAATAAGAAGCGCAAAAGCAGTGTTGTGTTCCGTTAATTCTGCGTTTTCTTAACGTTTCAAAATTATCGAATGTATTATATTACATCAGGCCGAATATGTCAATGCGGAAATTTGCAATTTTCTACGCAGCCTTGTTAGTCGAGGTCATGTCGTCTGTTATAGAATTTCTGATAAGCTCAACGATTATGAGCTTTTGGCAAGCTATATTTCCAGCTCTTGTTTGACCTCATCAATCTTCTCGATGACGAAGTCCAAGTCGTCCTTGCTATGGGCGGCGGATATCTGTGTGCGGATTCGTGCGGCGCCTTTGGGGACCACGGGATAGGAAAATGCTATGACGTAAACACCCTTTTCTAAAAGTTTTTCTGCCATTTTTTGGGCCAGAACGGCATCTCCGAGCATAATCGGCACGATAGGATGTTCGCCGGGGATAACGTCTAATCCGAGTCTGGTTATCTGCTGCCTGAAATAGCGGGTGTTGTCCATGAGCTTGTCGCGGAATTCTGTGGAATCAAAGAGCATCTCCAGGACTTTGAGCGAAGTGGCGACGATGGCCGGCGCAAGCGTATTTGAGAAAAGATAAGGACGCGAGCGCTGGCGTAAGAACTCAATAATTTCTTTTCTTCCGCTGGTGTAACCTCCGCTGGCGCCGCCGAGAGCTTTGCCGAGCGTTCCGGTTATAATGTCTATGCGTCCCATTACTCCGCAGTGCTCGTGAACACCGCGTCCGCGCTTTCCTAATACGCCGACTGCGTGCGAGTCGTCCACCATTACCAGTGCATCGTATTTTTCAGCTAATTCACAGATTTGGTCTAATTTGGCTATGGTTCCGTCCATTGAGAACACGCCATCGGTTGCAATCATACGAAATCTTGCCGATTGGGCTTGTTGCAATTTGTCCTTCAGGTCCTGCATATTGGAATTTTCAAACCGCAGGCGCTGGGCCTTGCACAGGCGTATGCCGTCGATAATGCTGGCGTGGTTAAGCTGGTCGCTGATGATGGCATCTTCGGCGGTGAGTAAGGTTTCGAACAGGCCTGTATTTGCATCGAAACAGCAGGAATACAGGATAGTGTCCTCGGTGCCGAGAAATTCGGAGATTTTCTTTTCGAGCTGTTTATGTATTTCCTGCGTGCCGCAGATGAAGCGGACCGAGGAAAGGCCATAACCCCATTTTGTATAACTGTCCTGGGCGGCCTGGATGATGTCGGGATGGTCGGCAAGACCCAGATAGTTATTGGCGCATAAGTTGATGACCTTTTGGCCGCTCTGTATTGTAATCATAGCATTTTGCGGACTGGTTATGATGCGTTCGGCCTTGTAGAGACCATTGTCATTTATCTGTTTCAGTTCTTCGGATATATGAGATTTCATCGCTCCGAACATATCTTGTCCCTCACTATAATTATTTAAGCTGACTTTTTAGAGCCTATCCGAATCCCGATACATCGGGATTTGTTCCCACTTGTCATTCCTTCGCTTTGCTCCAGGACAGGTCTGAACCCCGATGTATCGGGATTCTTCGTGGGCCATCCCGGCGCGCCGGGATTCGGCTTCGCCTCAGAGTCCCTCCTGAGCTTGTCGAAGGAATGACAAAGGATGAAGGGTT
>JAUWBX010000466.1 GCA_030609625.1 Phycisphaerae bacterium | reverse complement strand
GTAGAAGCTCACCGTTCCCGCCCCGCTAACCGTCGTTTGCATCCACGACTCCTGGTTGTCCGCGATACCTCCGCTCTGGGCTGCATCTCCATCGTAATAAGAGATTGTGCTCTGGGGAAACCAATCCGCACTGCCATCTGTGGTGAAACTCAAAGTTGTGTCCAACGCTTCGGAAAGGTCATAAGCAGATACGGCCCCACTCAGCAGGAAGACTAAGATTGATGCCAACATTGTCCTTCTCATCATTTTACCCTTTCAAAAATTGCTGATATTTCAGCATACCACAGGACGTGCGTTTGATATCGCTCTAAGTCAACAGCAACCCTCCATGGTTGAGCGAGTATGCTCTACCTCCTTTTAATCATTCACTACTATCCCCAAACCACATCATATGCCTTTCAAACCAAAAAAGCAAGTAAAAAATAGCCTCAAACTCAAGAATTTTTGGATATTTTTCAGAGGTAGATTCAATTCAAGGCAGCCCCCAATATCAGAAAAAGGGCGTTAAAATTACCGTGTAATTGTGCCGGCTTGAAGCCATAATCTCAGAAAAGGCTTAACCGTGTACTGCTTCGGTCAGCTTTTGGGGTTTTGTTTAGCCATTTGGCTTTTTTACGCGTTTTCGAGCATAAAAACAGGGATTTGAAAAAAATTTTTAAAATCTACGAATTTTTTCGTTGACAAGTACGAAAGTTTTCGTATATTATGCCGATATAGGATAACAAGCAAAAAATTACAGGAGAACCAATATGGCAAGACGCAAAAATTCACGACCGACCGATAGAGAGCTGACAATCCTCAGAATACTGTGGGACAACGGGCCGAGCACAGTTCGCCATGTCAATGAAGCAATGAACAAAGATGGGAATACCGGCTACACTACCACCCTCAAACTAATGCAAATAATGACCGAAAAAGGGCTTTTAGTCAGGGATGAATCTCAGTGGAAACATGTCTATAAGCCAGCACTTACAGAGGAAAGAACTCAAAAGCAATTAGTAGGCGATTTGCTCGAAAGAGCGTTTTCCGGCTCGGCGGAAAAACTCGTGATGCGGGCACTTTCAGCCAAAAAGGTCTCGGCAAAAGAATTAGCACGAATAAGAAAAATGCTTGATGAATTCAGGAGAAAATAATCATGACAGTTTTAGAAGATATTCTTTCGCAGGAAATTATTCAAAAACTTGGCTGGACACTGCTTCATTTTGTCTGGCAGGCTGCGGTGGTCGCCCTACTTTTGGCGATACTGCTGAGAGTATTGCGAAAATCCACCGCTAACCTGCGCTATATAATTGCCTGTCTGGCTTTGGGACTGATTGTTCTATTGCCCGTTATAACCATTCAGTTGATACCGGTTTCAGTACCGCACATGGCAACCTATATCGAACCGGCGCCTGCACCGGCTGTTTTATCAATTGAAGAAATGCCCCCGGCTGAAACTACCATGGTAGAAGAGCTGGAGCAGCTTGAAAGTGTGGCTCCAATATCTGCCGATTCCTGGAAACAGCGCACGATTGACGCGCTTGAGCCGGCGCTGCCATACATAGTCTCAGGATGGCTTCTCGGTGTATTTGGCCTTTCCGTCTGGCATTTGGGCGGCTGGGCACAGTTGCAGCGGTTGAGACGAAGAATGGTTAAGCAGGTTGATGACACACTGCACAGCAAACTAAAAGTTTTGGCCCAAAGACTAAGAATCAAACAAACGGTACAGCTTATGGAATCTGCTTTAGTCCAAATACCGACTGTCGTCGGCTGGCTGCGACCGTTAATACTACTGCCGGCCAGCGCACTAACCGGCCTGAGTGCGGAACAATTAGAGGCCATCCTGGCACACGAATTGGCCCACATTAAGAGATTCGATTATCTTATCAATATCCTGCAAACGGTCGTAGAGATACTTGGCTTTTATCATCCGGCCGTATGGTGGGTTTCACATAAGATTCGCGCTGAAAGAGAAAACTGCTGCGACGATTTAGCCGTGAGCATATCCGGGGACCGTGTTTGTTACGCAAGGGCCTTGACCTCGATGGAAGAAATCAGGGCCGGCCGGGGCCAACTTGTCCGCCGCGGCGGATTAGCAGTAGCTGCAACCGGCGGTAATCTATTAGGACGCATCCGCCGATTAGTCGGCAAGGACTCAGCGGAAAAAACAAGTTTCAGTTGGATACCTGCAGTAACTGCAATTCTGCTGATAATAGCATTGGCCATACCAACGACTCTCGCTTTAACAACAGGCCGGACTGATGACCCAAGCGACACGAATTTAGAGACGATTTTGCTCGATGGATTTCGTGAAAACAGGGCAAAGTTCAAGTGCGGCGTATTGGCATGGGCCCGAAAGACTATAAACGATGGATTTAGTAGTTCTGTTAAAGACAAATACGAAACAGAAGGTTCTTTTCAGTTGTGGTGGGACGGCAATAAAATCGCCACGAAGTATGTGGATGAAAGGGTATGCAGTGGTACCGGCCGGCGTTGGTGGATCGAAGCACAAACAGGGGGAAACGCTTATGACGGCAGTCTCTTATCCAGAAAACCAAAGTTTAGGCTATATGAGAACTGGTTCGATCATATCATCCGCTGGACCGGGGTCAATCCGCTTGACAAAGACATCGCAAGGATGAAGAAGCTAAAGCACGTATCATTAGACTGGTCCATCATTGAGGTTGAAGGTGAAAAGCAAATTAAGCTGATCACCAAGAACTTGAAGGATGGAGCTTCCGGTATTCGATACTTC
>JAUWBX010000258.1 GCA_030609625.1 Phycisphaerae bacterium | reverse complement strand
CCATCCAGGGAAAAATCAGGTTTACTGTCGCCTACTTCTCGACCTCCGGTATCGATGACAAGACGAATATGGACCAGCGATTTAATTACCGTCCGGCGTTAGCTATGCCGGGCGAATACCTGGTCCTGAGCTCGACCGATGGTTTGGCCAAAGACCTAATTGATTCCCTGAACCGAGAGATGGAACAAACTACCAAACCATTAGCCGGAACCCATAGCCTGGTCGAAATCGAAGGAGGCCAGTTGGCCTCTATCCTGCAAGCCAACCGCATGACATTGGTTCGTGGGGACATGGTCAAGAAAGGCAACACACAGGAGCAGTCCGAAGCTGGTATCGACATGCTCATCAGCCTCGTGAAGTTTTTGAAAAGCGTCAAATTAAACATTGGCATACACGAGGACCTGACTACGGCGAGCTTAAAAATGAAGCTGGACTTACAATAACGTGGATATGCGCTAACGCTCAACATCGGGCTTGAACTACCCCGGCGCGCCGGGGTTGGTTGGAAATACAAAAAGGAAATCTCTCATGGCTGTGCAGATTGACAAAACGCCGGGCCATAATCAATCAAGGCAGACTCACTCCGCAACCGCTGAAAAGCTGACCGACCCCGCCTGGGCCTGGGCCGCGTACCAACCTGACGCTCGACGGCCATGGAATCTTGCCCAGGCCGGACACCTGTACCGCCGTGCAGCCTTCGGGGCCAATTGGAACCAGCTCCAGCAGGCACTCTCTGACGGACCGCAGCGAACCCTCGATAAGCTGTTGCGGCCGCAAGCCAACATAGCAGCGTTTAACCGCGAGCATGACGAATATGAAAGCTCGTCCGGCTCTGCCAATGCCCTGCGGGCCTGGTGGCTGCGGCGCATTATTCTGACCCCGCATCCTCTGCTGGAGAAGATGACCCTGTTCTGGCACAGCCACTTCGCCACCAATAGTGCGAAGGTCAAGAACGCTCGCTTGATGCAACGACACGTCCAGCTACTGCGAAGTCACGCCCTGAATTCGTTCCGCACTCTGCTGAAAGCTATTCCGCGCGACCCAGCCGTGCTCATCTACCTCGGTGCCGAAACCAATCGCAAAGCACGTCCGAATGAGAACCTCACCCGCCCGCTTATGGAAACCTTCACCCTGGGTCCCGGTCACTACACGGAAAAAGACGTCCGGGAAGCTGCCAGGGCCTTTACCGGCTGGTTTGTGCTCAGGAGCCGGCTTCGGTATATACCTCGCGAACACGATGGTAACGCCAAGCAGCTCCTCGGCCAAAAAGGAAATTTTACAGGTGATGATGTCATCCGGATACTGCTCGAGCAGCGAGCCACTGCGCGGACGCTGGTCCGAAAACTGTACCGCTGGCTGATTTGCGAAACCGCCGAACCAAACGCCGGGTTGATGACCCCATTGGTTGAATCCTTTTCAAAAAACTACGATATATTAAAACTCGCCGAGAAGATGCTCCGGTCCAACCTGTTCTTCTCCCCGGTGGCATATCGCCGGCGGACTAAATGCCCGGTTGAGTTCGCCCTGGGCATCGTAAAACCTCTTGAAGAGGTCGTCTCCACAACGCAGCTTGCCCAGGACCTGGCCGGCATCGGTCAGAATCTGTACCACCCGCCCACAGTGAAAGGCTGGACCGGCGGACGGCACTGGACCAATAGTGCTACAATGGTGGGACGTCACAATCTGGCCCTGGCTTTAATGCGAGGCTCGGGGCCCTACGCTGACAAACTAAATCCCCGGGCCGTCGCCAAAAAGCACGGGTGCTCAACACCTGAATCCGCCGCTCGTTTCCTGCTTGACCTGTTCCTGCAGGATGACCTGGGGCCTGATGTTCGTGACGCCCTGCTGAAAAAAATCCAAACACCTGCAGCCACCGACGGTGATGACCCGGCAGGAACATTACGTCGTTTTGCACATGAGATAGTAACACTGCCTGAGTTTCACTTAGCTTAAATTTAGGAGAAAACGCTATGTCCCATACACGACGCGATTTTTTGAAGGCTGCTTTAGGGACCTCGACGCTGCTATCGTTTGCGTCCGCCGCACCGGACTTCCTGGTTCGCTCAGTAATGGCCGCTGCGCCGCGGCGCAAAGAACGTGACACAGTCCTCGTGGTGGTCCAGCTTTCCGGCGGAAACGACGGTCTGAATACCGTGGTCCCCTACGAAGACGATGAGTACGCCCGAAACCGTTCCACCCTGCGCCTGCCGACAAAAGAGTTGCACAAAATCGACTCGGAAATGGGCTTCCACCCACGAATGGGAGCGTTCGCGCGGTTGTACAAGGATGGACTCCTAAGTATCGTCCAGGGCGTGGGCTATCCGAATTCAGACCGTTCTCATGATGGTGCGATGCGGATATGGCATACCGCCGACCCCGATGAGCCAAATCGCCAAACCGGTTGGCTGGGCCGGGCGGTTGACAGCGTCTGGAATCCGAACAAAATAAACGCACCCGCCGTATTCGTCGGCCCCATCGCTCAGCCGTTTGCCCTGAACGCAGAGAATGTTGTCGTCCCCTCCATCCGTTTACCTCGCGACCTCACGACCGGACAAATGCCCGGCTATCCGAACGGCAAATCTCAACCAAAACACGAAGCTAAACTTCCCCGTGCACCTGTGGCAGAGCCAGATAAAGGAAATCCACTGTTGGGTTTCCTGCGGCACTGCATGTTGAACGCCTGCGCTAACAGCCGGCGAATCGAAGCGGCGACCAAAGCGTCAGCCAACACGGCCGAATATCCCTCGTTCCAGCTCGCCGCCACTTTCCGCACGGTCGCCCAACTCATTCGTGCTGATGTCGGTATCCGGATATTCTTCACGGAATTCGGTGGTGGCGGGATCGGCGGCTTTGATAACCACGCCAATCAATTGGGCAACCATTGCGCATTGCTGTACCAGTTGTCCGAGTCGGTGGCGGCCTTTGTCCGTGATTTGAAACGTGACAAGCTGCTGGGTCGCGTCCTGCTGATGACGTTCTCGGAGTTCGGCCGAACCGTCAAGGAAAATGGCCGACGCGGAACCGGGCACGGCGCCGCTGCCCCTGTCTTCCTGGCCGGGGGCAGGCTAAAAGCCGGTCTCATAGGCCCACGTCCCAGCCTCACCGATTTGGACAACGGAGCCCCGAAGTTCCACACCGACTTCCGCCGTGTTTACGCCACCGTGTTGGACCGATGGCTTGGCTTCGAGAGCCGGAGCGTACTCGGCAGACAGTTCGAACCGCTTGATATCCTGAATGTTTAGCTTCTCCGACTCATTGCCAATAGACTCAAGGCATCATTTGTAAACTGGAAATGGTTCGACAGGCTCACCACCCTGAGCGAAGTCGAAGGAAAACAATATCTGCAACTTTACTACGAACAGGTTTCGCAGTTCCCTCATCGCCGGGATGGACTCTATTGGTAAGGATAATAACAAAGGTACCACTTACCGGGTCGCAGACTATTGAAGTGCCTGTATAACCAGTATGGCAAAACGTTTTTTCCGGAGCGTAAGAGCCCTTAACAGATGAGTAACTCGAATTCACATCAAAACCATAAGAACGACCATGTGCCTGAACGGTGGTCAACATAGCAACCGCTTCAGGGCTGAGAATTCTTGTGCCATTCCAGATGCCGTCATTCAGAAGCATCCGGCAGTATATCGACAAATCATGGGCATTGGAAAATAGTCCGGCGTTTCCGGACAGGCCTCCCATCAATTTTGCAAGAGGGTCGTGGACAGTGCCTCGAAGCAATTGCCGGTCCACAATTTGGGTGGCTGCAACATCCTTCTCCCAGGAATCCGGAGGATTGTAGGCGGTGTGTTTCATGCCAAGCCGAGCAAATATGTTCTCCCTGCTGAAATCGCCAATGCTCTTTCCGCTTACTGATTCTACAATCTTTGCCAGCGTAATGTAGCCTAAGCAACTGTAGCGAAACTCTTCTCCGGGTTTGCTTAGAGCTTTCAATCCACATATTTTCTCAATTACCTTTTCGGGGCAGGGACTCCCGAATTGCTCCTTCAACTCGTCCGCACTCATATACGCCGGCAATCCCGAAGTATGGCCCAGAAGATGTTTGAGCCTGACCTCCTCCTTGCCATTGCACGCAAAAGCAGAGAGATATGTACCCACATAATCATCTAATTTTAGTGCTTTGCGGTCTCTTAGAATCATAATCGAAGCGGCTGTGGCAATAGGTTTTGTCAGAGACGCAAGATCAAAAATCGTATCTCTACAAACAGGTTCCTCAAAAGGTTCTATCACTTCATTACCAAAGGCTTCCCAGTACAACATTTCGTTGTGTTTGCCGATGAGAACCACGGCCCCAGGTATGTTACCTTTCTCGATTTCTTCTTCGATTACATGGTCAATCCGACTAAAGTGCTGCTTAGGAATCTCTTTCTGAACCGGCCGGCATCCTGTCGCAACACAAAGCAATAACGTCAGTCCTAGGGACTCCTTACGGAGAAGCGTTGTTATTGTTCGGATTAGTTTCATATTGATGTTGCAGAAAAGCCGTCGCCGCGTTTGAAATAGGTTCGACAAGCTCACTACAGGTTGGGTTTGTTTGGGTTTGTTTTTTTGGAGCCTGAAGGCGGTTTTGTTTTCATAATCCTTTTGTGAAAAAGCGTTTACGTTCATTTTGGCCTTTTCGGAGATTGGGTTTGAATTGGGTTTGTTTATTCGGACTGCGAAATCATCTTTTTTT
>JAUWBX010000139.1 GCA_030609625.1 Phycisphaerae bacterium | reverse complement strand
TATTGATGTTTGAATATACAATGGAACAAACGTATTGTCACTCCTGCGTAAGCAGGAGTCCAGGAAACACTGATGAAATGGCTGGATTCCCGCTTTCGCGGGAATGACACTTCTGTTCTTGTTTGTATAGTAACGTTCCATTTAATATTCAAAAGTCCATAATTATCTGAATTTAACTGTTGAGCTTTGGTTTCACAGTTCTCATTTTAAGTTTTACGCTTTTCGTCATCTGCTAAAGAATGAGTATAAAAGGGCGCAGTTCAATCAAGTTCCTCGCGGCAGCGGTAATTTATGCAGTTTTCGCTGTATATCTATATCAGCCGTATTTCAAAGATTTCAATGCGCTACGATTACGAGACCTCTTTGTTGTAAATGTTTGTCTGGGCTCTCTGGGCTGTTACGTGCTCAGTCGGCGGTGGATGGCTGGATTTGGAGAGTCGTTGTTTGCAGGAGCTATTTACGGCTTCGGGCCATTCATACTCGGGCTGGCTAAATTTCACCCTACGGCTGGTTTTTTGGCGGCGGTTATACCGTGGCTGTTTTGCCCTGCTGCGTTTGGTCCCAAAGAGAAGTGGCGATGGTTAAGGATTCCGCTTGCGGCTCTGCCGTTTTTGGCGATAGTGCTTTTCTTTCAGGTATCCACTCACTACCGGTTGTTCCCGGTTTCAACACAAGCCAGGTTGCATCTGGCTGACCTGGTCGGCTTGTTCGCTCCGCTTATTACGGCCAAGCAAAACACAACTCTAATCGGCTTTTATCATATTCCAATAGTGGCGCTGGTTATGGGTTTTTCTATGCTGCTGGCGGCTCGGCGGTTCAGTATAATAATGATTTTCACCATCGGTATAATATTGGCCTTTTGCGATTCTTTCTTCGGTATCAGCCCGATTATCTGGTTTACCATACCTATATTGTGCTGCTCGGTGCTTGTGGGTGCAGGTATGCAGGGACTCGCCTCGGCTGGATTTGCCGACCGCGGGTGGGTCCTGGCAGCCGCAGCGATTATGTGCACCCTTGCCATCGTAACATTACTGCTGGCGGCAAAATACTTTCAGACATTTTTAGGACTGGGGGCGGGATACGCAAAACTCTTTACAGAAGCTGGTAAAATGTATGTACTCGGTGCTATTGTAGCTGCGATTATTTTCTTTATGATACGTGCGAAACTACGAATGCGGCAGTTGCGACAGGTCGCCCTTTATGCAGCAATGGCGGTGGACATATTTCTCGGCGCAAGGTTTATCGTCGATAAAATTCTGTAATACTACCTGATTTCAAATGTGAAAATGTAAATATCAGTGGGGAAGAAATGGCGAAAATAATGGAAAGGAAAAATAAACTTAACAAGGTTTCACTGTCTGTGATAGTCATAGTCTGGGTTGTGGTGCAGGCCTCTGTTTGTGGATTAACCTGCGCAGCAGATTACGCAATCGGTGCGGACCTTTCCTTTCTCAAGCAGGCTGAGGACCGTGGAGTTGTGTTCAAGGACAATGGCCAAGGCAAGCCGGGCCTTCAGATATTTAAAGAGCACGGCTACAATTGGATTCGGCTGCGATTGTTCCACACTCCCACGCGCCTGCCGAACAATTTGGAATACACCATCGCCCTGGCTAAAGAAGCAAAGAAACTTGGTTTCAGGTTTTTACTGAATTACCACTACTCCGATACCTGGGCCGACCCGGGCAAACAATACATTCCCAAGGCCTGGGAGGATAAATCACACGCGGAGCTGGTGCAGGCGGTGTTTGAATATACCCGGGACACAATAATTGCCTTTAGGGACGCCAATGCCCTGCCGGACATGGTCCAAATTGGTAACGAAGTTTCCAACGGCATGCTTTGGCCGGACGGTAAACTGCCCGGTAACTGGGACAACTTTGCAGAGTTGATGAAGGCCGGGATAAATGGTGTCGATGCCGGCCGAGGCAACAGTCAACGTCCCCTGATTATGGTCCATATCGATAAGGGCGGCAGCAAAAACCGGACAAAGGCCTTCTTTGACAAGTGGCACTCCTATGGCGTTGACTACGATATCATTGGGCAGTCCTACTACCCGTGGTGGCACGGTACTTTGCTTGAACTCAGGGACAATATGACCTTCATGGCAAACGAGTACCAGAAGGACATTATCATTGTGGAGGCGGCCTACAACTGGAGACCGGCTGAATACAAAAATAAGAAAGCGCCTTTCCCGGAGACCCCTGAAGGACAGAGACAGTTTCTGGACGAGGTAAATCGAGTTGTTCTTAACACTCCTTACAACAGAGGCAAAGGCGTATTTTGGTGGGAGCCCGCGGTCATGGGAGGTCTTCGAAGAAGAGGCATGTTCGATGATGACGGCAACGCCCTGCCTGTCATCACGGTATTTGATAAGTTCACGAGACGCTGATTTTTCAAGAGAACGTTTCCCGCTCGATTTGGCCAAGGTAGAATCGCCCATCGTTGCGCATAAAATTAATGATGGCGTCGAACTGCTGGTTTATGAAATGAGAGTCGTTGCTGACTATTGATATACCGATTACGGCGCTGGTTTTGCTGTCCTGATGGTCAACTTCCGAGATTGAGATATTGAACCTGCTTTTCAATCGGCCTATTACACTCTTAACGATACTTCTTTTTCCCTTGAGCGAAGTTATGCCCTGCATAGATAAATGAGCTGTTAGTACTCCGACAATCATACCTGATTTTCGTTTCAAACATTCATCATCTGCTTTTGAATCTTTTCCAGCAGCTTTTTTGTAGCTAAGATACCATCGTTTTCGCTGAGTCTGTTGCCTTCGTACTCAATATCGACGTAGCCTTTGTAGCCGGAATCAACGACAATCTTCATCATACGGTAGAAATCAATCTTAGTCTCATCGCCTTTTTCGTCGAAGTCATAGCTCTTGGCGCTGACCCCTTTGGCGTAGGGCATCAGCATTTCGACGGATTTATATTTATCGGCTTCCGGCGGAAAATTGCCGAAGTCGGGCAGCGTCCCGCAATTAGGCAGGTCAACGTTTTTGATGACGTCGGTAAGCCACTGGCTGTTGGACGATAGACCGCCGTGGTTTTCGACAATAACGTTGAGATTGTATTCAACGGCTTTGTCGCTGAGACGCCGCAATCCGTCGGCGGCCAATTTAAGCTGTTCGGTGTATGAGCCCCTGGAGCTGGCGTTGACACGTATCGAATGACAGCCTAAGTATTTAGCAGCCTCAAGCCACTTGTAGTGGTTCTCGACCGCCTGAGTACGTCGCTGTGGGTCCTGGTCGCCGAGAGCACCCTCGCCGTCACACATAATCAATAATGACTTGACGCCGTTATCTTTTGCTCGTTTTTTCATCTCAGCCAGATACTTTGTGTCTCTGGCTTTGTCCTTAAAAAACTGATTGACGTACTCAACTGCCTCGATGCCGAATTGGCGAGCTTCGCCGGCGAAATCAAGATTGTCCATTTTCGGCTGTTGTTGGCCGCGAAGCCTTCTGTGCCACGACCACTGTGCAAGGGAAATCTTGAACGGCTCCTTTGAACCTCCCAACATCGCATCGAGACTTGTGCAGCCGTGCAGGCAGAGACCGCCGGCGGTACCGGCACTTAATCCAAGAAATGTCCTTCGTTTCATAATGTCCTCTCTTTTAAAAATTTGATTCTCATTATGAATGCAAGATAGCAGAATCGCTAATCGGCGTCAAGGAATCTCTGCTCGATTTGAATTTTGTTGTTTTCGAATCGGAATTTTAGTCAGACCGCTGCATCCGCTTTTTGATATCGGCCATCACGGCCGGCAGAATCTCATCAATCCGAACCGGCTTAGAAGATTATTTATCCGGACCTAAGATTATCAATTGAGAGTGTTATAAACGAACAGTTTAAGTGGTTGTCTGGCTTAGAAATCCTTTCTTATCACGCTAAAAATGGGTTTTTTTAATAAAAGTGGTTTTACTAAATTTTTTTCTGCAAAAAGATTGACTTTTATTTTAACATTTTGTACAATTTATACGATATGATATAAATGTACAAAACGGAATAAAAAGGGGTACGGCAATGACAGTTGTAAAAGTAAGTGAATTTCGTTCAGACATATCGGATTATGCTAATAAAGTAGCCTATGCTGGAGAACGGATTTGTGTCGAACGCAATAATAAACCGCTATTCGCTGTTGTGCCAATCGATGATATGAAGCTGCTCGAACAGCTTGAAGACCAGATGGATTTGGAGCTTGCTAAGGAAGCATTGAAAAAGGGCAAGTTTATTAGCTTCGGCAGTCTCAAAAGAGAACTTGGATTATAAGCAGTAATGACGAATGGCTAAATCAGGGAAGATTTACAAGATTAAGATTGCAGATACAGCCGCTGATTTTATAAGGAAACAGGCCAAAAAAAATCAACGGCAAATAATGAACAAAATCTCCTCTTTAGCTGAAAATCCTCACGGCAAGGGCAACGCAATAAAAAGCAAACCTGAGTTCTTCAAGATCCGTTCGGGCAATTTCCGCATAGCTTACACAGTTAAAGAAAGACAGGTCCTTGTTCTTGTCGTAAGAGTCGGACACCGTAAGGATTTTTACCGTTATTTTGAAAGGTAAACTGTCCCAATCTACTCTTTAATAGTATAATCGGTTATATCAATGCCAACTTCTACTCGATGGTGCCGCTGCACTCTCTTTTCGATATCCCGCATTACAAAAGGAAATATCTGTCCTATCCGCACCGGCTCGGAAATCCGTCGTTTCTGCCGGTCCTCGAATGAGCCGACCTGGCATAAGTGGCAATGATGGCAATGACAAATCTCAACTGTTTTTTTATTTCTATGTCCATGTCCATTTACTTTTTAAACAATATAGGATTTCTTATTGCCATTGTTGACAACCTTCAACAGATTCGACGGCAACCTCTGAGCCTTCCTGAACTGCAAGACCATAATATACGTTCATTCGCTGTAGTCCTTCTCGCTTCTGTCCTTTACGGACGCCAGGCAAAGCTCTTTTAACCTCTTTGCCGAAGTTGTTACTGTTTAAAGGCCTATAGCCGTTGTTCTGACACCAAGTGACATAACAGGCATAGACTTCCTGCGTAGGCATGCCGCCATAATCGAAATCGGCGACATAGTTACCTAACAAAAACGTACGTGCCGGATTGACGTCCCGGCGATACCGTTCAAGCGCTAGATGTACAGTATCACCATCCTGCCAAAGTTTACTCGCTGGGTCCCAGATGCAATTCACGATAAGGAACTCTTCCGCAAGCCTGTCCGCATCAACATATTTTTCATTTCTAATTTCTGCCATCCTTGTCATTTTGAGTGAAGCGAAGAATCTCTAATCCTTTTCCTTGACCAGATGCTTCCCCTTCGACTTCGCTCAGGACAGGGATGCGTATTGCGTATAACGTCGCCCCTTCGGCTGCGCTCAGGGCAAGCGTGGCGGCGACGGCTAAACGACCCCGCGTTTCGGGAGAGAATTAGAGATTAGAGAATTAGTGAATTGGGAACCAGCTTTCAATTATTCATTATCCCGAGGCATAGTAATGATAGGATCGTGCACAGTATCCTCATGCAGCAGGAATGCTTTAGCTTCAGGAGATTCCTTATCCTTCCAGCCATAGAAGAGGAGCATCCCATCCACTACACTTCCATCGGATTTTGTCACCGCCTGGATGTTATTAAATTTCCATCCAAGGTATTTTGTTTTATCGGGTGTTAAGTCACGCTCTTTTTTCCATGTGTTTCCCTTGTCGCAAGATATCCATTCTTCAACAGAACCTCCTCCATATCTGTCCATATAACCGCCTGTATCGAGGTACCCGTCACCGATGACCAGATAGGCGTGCAACGTTCCGTAATCATCCCTGGCTAAATGGCAGCTATTCCATTGGTGGCTGGAGGGTGCAATAGGTGTTTTCTTCCATTTTCCGTTTGCCCGGCGGACGAAATAGTAGTTGTGGCTTTCAGTTGTTTCTTCTGAAAGTACATGGAGAAAAGCAGGATCCCCGTTTTCGTCAAGAAGTATGGTGGGCGGTACGCCGGCCCCGCGCCATTTCGTATCCCAAATCCTGCATTTTGCATCAGCCTGGTCGATGTCGATGGGCGTTTTCATGCTTTCGCCATCGAAGTTGGTCACATCGTGGGTTTGCAGGTCGATCTTGACATAGTAAAGATTATACTTCCACCCATTACTGACTTCATGTTTGTATCGCGGATTGTAATATCTTTGGGGATAATTTTTCCTGTTGTCGTCGTAGGCGATAAAAACAACGT
>JAUWBX010000348.1 GCA_030609625.1 Phycisphaerae bacterium | reverse complement strand
AATTTCTTTTTAGAATGGCTGAATAATGTTGGTCAGTGGTTCTGGGATTTTTCGGCTGGTATGTTTATTCAGGTAAGTCTGCTTATTATTGTGTTGCTGGCTGTTGATTTTCTATTGCGAAAGCGGGTTCGGGCGGTGTTTCGGTATTGTGTGTGGATGCTGGTATTTGTAAAACTCATTTTGCCTCCGACGCTTTCTTTGCCGACAGGAATTGGCTATTGGTATGGAGACTATTTATCTGCTGACTCACCCGTTTTGCAGCAAGTATCAAATGTAGTTCGGCCCGAACCTCACAGAGCACCCGCACCTGAAGATTTTGCATTAGCTGCTGAGATAGCTCAGGACCAGCCGTCTCAGACAAATCACCAAACCGCTGCACCGGTTACATCTGCTGTTTCAGGTTTGAACGCTCTCACCTGGCAGGCAGTTGTCTTTCTCCTCTGGTTGGTGGGCGTTTTAGTTATTTCGGTTTTGCTTATTCAGCGTATGTTGTTTGTTAAAGGACTGATTGCCCAAAGTGAGCCTGCGAAGAATCGATTACCTGATATGCTGAATCAATGTCGGCGACAAGTTGGCATTGGTCGTAATATTGAATTAAGGCTGACGAATAACATATCAAGCCCCGCTGTCTGCGGGCTTTTTAAGTCGGTCATCTTAATACCGACTGCTCTTCTTGAAAAATTATCTCCGGACAGACTGAGAGCGGTTTTAGTTCACGAGCTTGTTCATATCAAGCGGGCTGATATATGGGTGAACTTAGTGCAGACCGTTCTGCAAATCATTTATTTTTACAATCCCTTTGTTTGGCTTGCAAATGCAGTGGTTCGCAGGATTCGTGAGCAGGCCGTTGATGAGATGGTCCTTGTTGCTCTTGGGGCCGGAGCCAAAAGTTACAGCAATACTCTTATTGACATTGCTGAGATGGCGTTTGGGAAAACAAGTTTGTCTCTGCGTCTTATCGGCGTAGTAGAATCGAAAAAGGCTTTACATAGGAGGATTAGACACATGTTAAATCGACCAATACCAAAAAATGCAAAACTCGGTGTTATCGGCGTGTTTGCTGTTGTTATCGCAGGAGCGATACTGTTGCCGATGGCTGCGGCAGCCAAAGATGATAAAGAGCAACAAACCCGATTCATAGCTACACTGCCTAACGGCGTGGAGGTTGAACTGGTTGGTATTTGTGAACATCCCAGCGCTGGCAAACAATGGTGGCAGCCGGATGGGATGGAAATGAAGGAACCGGAATATGAGTTGAGAGGAAAGCAAAGCTATAAATATCCGGCTTTCGGTTACCTTTTGAAGTTTTCGCCTTTCGAGGATTTGAGTTATAGAAGCAAAATCAATCTTGAGCATTTGTTCATGAAATCTGGTCCGATTACAAACAAAGGTCAAGCCGTAGTCTTCTGGGGAGAGAATAATCAGCTAAAAGAACCATTACCTTATCAAGCTGACGTACAAGTAGATGTGGCTGCCGGGGATTGGAAAGTAAACAAGCCGGGAAAGTCCGGTGTGTACCCTGAATTCACTAATCTACCAGATAGAAAGGTTATTATTCTATCAGGATTACGGCCTAATCCGAAAGAAGGGATGGTAGTCAAGACATTGATAGAAGCAACAACAACATCTATTGATGTGGATATCCAACTTGAATGTATAACAGCGGGCGGAAAGAGTCACACATCCTGGCATGAAGGAACACTGACACAAGAAGGTCAATTGATACAGCATACGTTTGGCTTTGCTATTCCAATACAGAACATCGAGAAGATTAACGTAAAGCACCGAAAATTTTATCGAGTTGTGTTCAAAAACGTCTCCCTCCAGCCGGGCGCAAAAACCGATGTGCAGGTTGAAGATAATGAATCACTGCCGTCACAGTTTGTAGCAACGCTGCCCAATGGCGTTACGGCTGAACTGGTTGGTATTTCAAGAAATCCAACTGAGGCAGAACAATGGTGGCAACCGGACGGCAGTAATATGTCTGAACCATCTTATAAAGCGAACAAAAGAATCCCGCCTTTTGCATCAATTCCTACACAGTATATATTTTTGGCAAAGGCTACTGGCGGTAAGGATTTATCGCTGAAAATGAGAATATACGAAGGATTCGGCCTTTCAACTCGGATAGCCTCGGATGGAACGGCTTTATGCCATGTTAGACACCCAAATCCCGAGCAAGCATACCACAAAGACGGATTTGAAAAAGGCCCAATTGAAATCGGCGTTGCCCAAGGTCCCTGGCTTAGAGCAAAAGGAGTTAATGAAAATATAGAAAAACTGAGATCATATCTTATCGGCAGCCATGATGAAATTATCATCCAGCCGCCTCAGCCGGAAGAGAGTTCTCCAGAGATGGCAACTATCTTTTGGGCCACTGTAAGTTCACATGATTACGAATACAGGTTAATGTGCACTTTAAAAGGCGGCGAGGTGAAAGAAGTGATGAGACCTAATTTCCAGCATACCAGCATTATTGAAACAGGAGGAAAAATACGGTCACCTCTTGCGACAGTATCGTTTAGCATCGATCTGCCGGTGGATCAGATAGCTGATTACGAACTGTTATATCGGAAATTTGATTATGTACGTTTCAATAATGTTGCCTTCAAGCCGGGGATGAAAACCGATGTGCAGGTCGAAGTTGAGAAGCATTGATACGAACAACCGATACAATTTCTGGCTGTCGTTAGTATAAATGATATCAACTTTAAGCTGATTATTTCTTGTCTTTTGTGGTGGGTTTGGGTTTTTCGGTAGGCGTTGAATCTTTGGTTTTGGTTTCAGTTTTCTTTTTCGTGGTGTCCTTGTCGGTAGTCTTTTTCTCGCTTTCTTTAGCTTTTTTATAGCTTTCGCTTCTGTAATCGGTCTGATAGAATCCGGAGCCTTTGAAGATTACTCCGGCACCGGCACCGATTAGCCGTTTCAATTTTCTTTTTCCACACTTCGGGCACTTGCGCAGAGGTTTAGCTGTTATACTCTGGAAGCGCTCAAACTCACATCCACAGCTCTCACATATATAATCATAAGTCGGCATCGCAATCACTCCACCTCGGTTCCGTCCTCTGTCTTCTGTCCTCCGTCCTCTGTCAGCTTATTGACGACCACTCTACTTGGCCGAATGACTCGACCGTTGAGTTTATATCCTTTTTGAAACTCTTCCAGAACAATATTATCTTCCTCCTCTGGTTCGGTCTTTTGCATCATTGCTTCGTGCAGGGCCGGGTCGAATTTTTCGCCCGGTGCCTTTATCTGCTCTACGCCGTGTGATTTTAAGATATCGAGCATCTGGTCGTAGATAATCTCAATACCTTTGACGAATACATCCGCATTCTCCGCCGAGTCTGCATTTTGCAGCGTATGTTCAAAGTTATCCAGAGTCGGCAGCAAGGTTTTTATTATCCTTTCTTTTTCGTAGCAAATCGTATCGGCGATCTGTTTAGGCACCCGTTTTTGGAAATTCGCATAGTCGGCACTGACTCGCTGAAGCTTGCCGAAAAGCTCATCTTTTTCTTTTTGCAGACTATCTAAGGTCTGGCGAAGCTCTTCCATTTCCTTTTTTTGTGGCTTCTGCGAATCTTCGATTTTTGGTTTTTCTTTTCTCTTTTGTTTCATCGGTGGTTACCAAAATGTTTTTTCAGTTTGTCGAAAAAGCGTTTGGATTGTGGAGAAACACTTTTATTTTCGCTTTTGGCGAATTCTCTCAGCAGCTCTTTTTGTTTTGCGTTTAGTTTCACTGGTGTTTCGATAGTAATTTGTACGAGCTGGTCGCCGGTTCGTCTTGTTCTTATATCCGGCAGCCCCTGGCCTTTTATTCTAAAGACGCTTCCATACTGTGTCCCCGGCGGGATTTTCAATCCTTGTGTACCATTCAAACTCGGCACCTC
>JAUWBX010000491.1 GCA_030609625.1 Phycisphaerae bacterium | reverse complement strand
TGCGATGATATGCGCCATGCGTCCCGCCCGGGGAAAGCCGCTCATTAGTGAGGGAGTCGGGCTGTACCGGTCCAGGGACGGCGCCGAGACCTGGGAGAAGGTCAACGCATCCCAGCTTTTCCTGTATCCTAAGGACTTTGCGGTCCACCCGCAGAACAGCAACATCATCCTGGTGGGCGTGTGCGACGCGGGCGGGGGCGAGAAGTCCGGCGGCCTCTACCGCACGCAGGACGGCGGCCGGACCTGGCAACGCATTAGCCGCCAAGCCAGACAGACCTTCGGTGGCTATTTCCACCCAAAGCACGATGGATGGATTTACATGACACTCACCGAGGGCGCTCCAGGCGCAGGTCTGTGGCTCTCGCAGAACAACGGTCAAACGTGGCAGGCGTTCGACGATATGCCCTTCTCGAACACCCAGCGAGTGACATTCGAACCATCCGACGACGGTCTGATCTACGTTACCACCTTCGGCGGCAGCGTCTGGCGAGGCCCGGCCGTGCCGCACCGTGAATGAAAATCTCCTGACCATAGAAAGAATCCGGTGAGATATGCTTAAGAGAATACGGGGCAGTTTGCGTTTGTCAACCGCCGATATGGCCACTATGAATACTTGCCTATCCTCTTAAAAAACAAGCATTTATACCACTAAGCTCCTCATCTTTGGCCGGTGCTCTGACCAATAGGCTCGCAGTTGGGCCAACGTCTGGGTCGGCGGTGGTAATGCCTGGCCAGGGCCCCTATGGCACTCAACAGGCCAGTCCTACCAGAAAAAACCTGGGGAACTCCCATAGCGAGGCACTGCAACATCATTTACAATGTCCGGTTCGAACGACCTCCACTCATTATGGCCATCTAAAAAACCAATGTTTCCACCGGAAGGTTCGTAGCCGTTCTTCAAATGACTCGTTCGATCATGTACACCATACGAACTCCAGATACCACCCCGAACCTGGCCAAAATTAAATCCATACTTAGTGCGGTTTGAAGGAGTGCCTAATATCGAATCGATAACCAACTCTCTCAGAGCTGGTTGCTTTTCCTGGGTTGTCTTTATCCAGATATTTGGCGCAGGATCATTCGGATAGGGTACAATCTCGTTTCGGTTTCCGCTAATAGTCTGAAGCAGGAAGCAATACCCGGATACAGTATAGCCACTTCCAGTGAATCTATCTGATTGTCCATCCCATGAATTATTACCCCAATTCCAGAAATAGTCATTGTACTTTTGGTGGTTAGCGTTCGAGGGACAGTAAAACATCTCCCTCGTCATGCCGCTCCCGAGCATGAAGTTTGCCGTTTCGACTGCAACATCCTGCAGCCAGTAGAATGCTGATCTGGGCAATGGCAGCTTTGTATCGTTCTCGCCGGCATACAAATTCAAAGAAAACACCTGTTGACGAATACGTGATGCACAGGATTGTCGTCTGGCTTGTTCTTTGACTCTCTGCAAAGACGGCAATAAAATGCCCATTAATATCGCAATAATGGCAATTACAACCAGAAGTTCTATTAATGTAAATCCTTTTCGTTTGCTCATTATTCTGCCCCATTTTACACAACCTTGATATTAGTTAAGTTTCGCACTTTTTGCAAGCATTTAAGCTGCCGCAGCTAATGCTTCGATTTCAGTAAAAACGGGACACTTATCGAGTCGAGTTAGTTGGCAATTTTGCCTCACAAGTCTCATCAGTTTTTTGATTATACTTTTTCCATTTTTCCAGGGTTTTGGCTGCTATTTCAACCTGGCGTTTTTGGATTGTTTCTTGTCTCCCTGACACGTCATTGGGCGTCAGTTCACACAATGCTTCATAGTATCGCTGACTGTGTACTACGCAGCGAATCTCTCAGTTTTTCTTTCCGAAGCTTCCGGTGATCCCCGAATGTGCAAGCGCACGCTACTTATTGTTCCCTCAACCAGACAGACGAAGTAGGAGCACGACGACCACGGCTTAGGCGGTCGCTTTCATCTGGAGCATCACGATTGTTCCGGGCATAGTTGGGGATTGCCGTCAACTCGGAACCGTCGGCCCAGGTGCCCTTAACAACCATCACTCCACCCAGGAAATCGCCCTTCCACTCAGCGGTCAAGGCGGAGTCAGGATTTAGGACATTGTCAAGGTTCTGGTCAACTCTCTCGGCACTATAGATCAACGGACCATACCGCAGGGCCACACGGCCAGTCGTAGCAGCAATTTTATCGCTGGCTTTAATTCTCTGGACCTTCATTGGGAGTACCAGATCGATCTTGTCACCGGCTTTCCAGTTCCGAGTGATGACGGCATAGCCCTTTGCGATGGGTGGAGTGATCGCAGAACCGTTAACCGAAATCGATGTGATACCATTGGATTCCGGCGAGCCGGTATAGAGGTCGCTGACACTGCGGTTCGGCACCCGGACCTTGACGCTGAAGCTCTTTTGCGTCACAGGATTGACGGT
>JAUWBX010000186.1 GCA_030609625.1 Phycisphaerae bacterium | reverse complement strand
AGGCCAAACCGCCCCCAAAATCAGAGATGCAATACAACTCTTTTCGGAAGCCGGCACTAAAATCGAGCTTGTCGATTCACTCGCCGAAGCCGTCCTATTAGCCGCTCGCCTTGCGGTCAACGGCGATGTCATTTTATTAAGCCCCGCCTGCGCAAGCTACGATATGTTTGAGAACTTCCAGCACCGCGGCTGTGAGTTCACCAGACTCGTCCGGAAACTCAGCGCCTGATTATAGGAGTATCCTTGCCAATAGCTGAAAAAGTTATAAAAAAGTTTCAAACCGGTTTTCCACAATAGCAAACCCAAAACACAATAGTTGCACATATTAGCCCGATGAACCGCGATTTTTCCGGTAATCCTTCGTAAAGTCAGCCCCTGAATCTGTCGATTCGTAAATCGTTAAACGAAAGCAAGAGATTTGAGGAGCGTTTATAATGGACAAGCCAAACGAGCGAAGAACAGAACAGAGACTGCGTTATTATTGGCCAATCTGGTTTGCCGAAGACCCTAACGAGGCGCTTGCACAGGGTCAGATGGTTGATGTTTCCAGCAGGGGCGCTGCGTTTACCTGCTACGCCGACGATGGTTGTCCCTACCTCGGCCAACATATAACCGCTCGTTTTAGTGTCCCCCGTTATGGCCCGGATGATTCTTTTGATATGGCGAATTTCACCCGTTCAGCCCATGTCTGTCGGATTGATAACGTAAATAGCTTTTTGCGCCGCATTGCCGTTCAGTTCGCCGAACCGCTGCCTTTCAAACCCGGCGAACAAAACACCGCCGAATCCAACATACAAACACAAAACCTCTGAGCCTGTAAGTTGTTTGATACCAAAGGTTCGCTCACGGTGAATTCGTAAACATTCGTCTAACCTGTTAGTGCCTTTTATTTTTTTTTGTCATTTCAACGCCAGAATTCGCTATCTGGAAAGAAGGCTTTATGGCTGTAAGTCAGGGAAGAAGACCGCCAAGTCCAAAAGCAACTCATCCACAGCCAGAGTCATATATCCCTCATGACCAAAAAGAGGCGGCAATGGACACGGGACAAGCAAATATTCACTATAATTTATCTGTATTCCGTTTTCCAACGGAACCAATTAACCAATTAACTTTTTTTAGCTTTTAGTGCGTTGAGCTTCTTGGCAAGCCGTGATTTCTTTCGTGCTGCGGTTTTTTTGTGCATTGTGCTTGTAGCAGCGGTCTTGTCCAATTTCTTGGCAACAAGTTTGTATTGTTCGTTTGCCGCCTCTGTGTCACCATTGCTGATTGCAGTTTCAAAATGCTTAATTTGTGTCTTTATCTGGCTCTTACGTGCACGGTTAGTCGTTCTTCTTTTAGTATTTTGTTTCGCTCTTTTCTTCGCCTGTAACGATTGTGCCACTTCATTCTCCTGAAAACTTAAGTTATTCTATTTTTTCCTGTTGCGGAAACAATATTTGTCATTCCCCCGGAAGCGGGAATCCAGCTTTTTCATTCCGGACTCCTGCTTTCGCAGGGGTGACATCGTCGGTTTTTTTTAGCGACAAATACTACTTAAAAAATATTCACTGAGAGGTTGGTTACGTTTTTCGTTTTCTCGAGCTTGAGCTTCCGGAACTGCTTGTCCTGTTTTTGGTCTCATACCATATATACAAATGATAAAGGGGATTAACAAATCTATACTCCCCGCGAACCTCACTGTCGTCAACAATTCCAAGCTTCTTTATCCTTCTTAGGAAATTATCTAAATTCTTTTGCTCCTTTTCCGGCACTTTTTTCAGAAGCTCCTGCCTTTTGAAAGTTGCTCCTAATGGTAATTTTTTTCCTACACGCCACAAGATGGAAGAATATGTTTTGTTTCTCAGTACCTTGGATATCTGAGGGTCTATATATTTTTTCCCCACGTTTCTTGCCGCTTCCGTTATGCCTTGCTTTGCATCGCTTTCGTTGATATGATTATCTGTGTCTTGCCAAAAAACCGAATCACCAACTTCATGCATAAGCATTGGAAAGCCACCTGAGAGACCAACCATTAGATAAAGTGCGTCACTGGTGACTTTAACGTTTTGTTGTTCAAACATACTTAGAAAGAATTCTTCCGATTCACTTTGGCTCATTGTCGGCAAATCGACCACGTCGAAAATCCTCGCAATTGATGGTTGATGCTTTATAAGCTCATCCCTTCTTTCCGGCAGACCAACAAGAATTAGAAGAATTGGTAAAGGCTTCTCTGAAGTTGCTAACTCATCAACACGACTTTTTAGGAACTGTGAAAATTGCGGCACATCGCTTATTCCATTGAGGTCGTCCAATATAAGGATTAAACCTTTCTTGCCGTTTTTCTTGGCTTCGTCATATATCTTTCGCAGTGCCGGCAGGAAATTGTTCGATAATGTATGAAGCTTGCTTTTGTCTTTCGTAAATTCGACTCCCATACCAAAAAATTTCAACTCTGCTATATAATCATCAAAGATTTCCCTTAGTTTGTCGAACAGTGATTTATCTGCGCAGTCCTGCAGGAGCTTCTGGAAGGTAACACCCATCATTTCATCTAAGCTTCGCACTCCTCCCAAATAGCAGTGACTTCCAATCAAGCTGTATTCTTTCTCTGCGAGGTATCGGATAAACAAGGCTAACGAACTTTTTCCAATTCCACGCTGGCCCGTAATGAAAATATTTTCGTTCCTACCCGAAACCGTTTGCCTGATGGCCCTCTCCAATCTTTGTATCTCTTTAATCCGGGCAACGAAATATTCGGGTTGAACCGGCCGGCCTGGTGAAAAAGGACTTTCTTTTGCGGTAATCTCTGCCATCATTAGTTCTTACTTTTGACTTTCCCTTAGTTTATCTACTCGCTGGCTGACGTCTTTATATGCAAAATCAAACTGGGCGATTTTGCGATAAATTTCCAATGCCTTTTCTTTGTCGCCCTGCTCCTCATAAGCCCGGGCCAGATTATACCGCAATTCTTTCCCCGCAGCATCATCTTTTAACTCGTGGGACTTTATCGCATTGGTAAAAACGTCAATTGAATCAGTCAGCCAGCCCTTCATAAAAAAGCAGTAGCCTATTTTGTTCATCGATGCAATCTTTCGCCTCGGGTCTTTCTGTGACTCCTGGAACAAAGGTATCGCCTCGTCGTATTGTTTTTTCCTGACCAAACGAAGAGCATATTCATATTTGACTGCGAGGTTGGTCGGATAGTTCTGCACGGAGAGCTTGTAATGTTCCAGTTCGGCATCGTTTAATTGCCCCGATAGTTGTTCGAGTGTAGTCTTGATTTGCGCATCATCGGGATTAGTTTCAAGACAAGCTTTTGCCTCTCTTATTTTTCGTCTTAGCTGTTTTATTCTTATTTCACCTGCCCGCTGTTTATAGCTGAAATCTTTTTTAGCTTGATAGGTATTTTCCAGCAGCGATATCGCGTCGTTTTCAGCCCGGTCGTCTTCCATATCAGAGAGGGTATCGGCCAGATTAAATATATTCGCCGGAAGGTTTGGGTTCTGGGCTATCTTTTTTCGGGCATCTTCAACAGCCGTAATGCGATAGTCTTCCGTCTTGACAACGCTGGCCTGGGCATGAAGTTTTTCCTGTTCCTCGCGGCCCTTGATGGCTTTTCTGAAGTCCCCCTCCTGGTCGTATTTGCCTCTGGCCATAGTCAGCTCTGCCGAGAGGTTCTTGAATTCGTCTGCCAGTTCTCCATCATCCGGCCTAAGTCTTGCGGCACGCTGGCATGCAACAACGGCTTTGTCGAATTGGCCTAAGGCCGCATAGGAATCTTTCAACAGGATATATGTTTTCACTGAGGGCTTCTCGGCGGTATTGTTTGTTTGGAAAACCAGGTTGGCAATCCAGTTAGCGGTTTTTTTATAGCCGCCGGCCACCGCGCCCTTTAGCATTTCCTCGGCATAAGGCTGATGTTCAGGGTCCTTTGCGAAAAGATATTCGGCGTTAAGCATCTGCTCAAGAGGCGTCTTGCCTCGCAGATGCTTCATTTTTTCCACCATTGAAGGTTTCTTACCGCCTCTTCCCTGCCGCTGCAAAGCCAGTTCACAAAGCGGAAGGTGCCCCTCTTCCAGAGCATCCGGACTATAGCGCAGACCCTGCAGGTACATATCGATTGCGTAATCGACATTGTTTGTCTCGGCTACTTTTTGGGCTTTTTCAAAAAAAGCCTTGGCCTTGGCCAACGCCTGACTATTTTCTTCCGGCATACGTTTTTACCAATTCGGTTCTCTGATACATTATTCAATCGGCTTATGGTAATCTTCGCCCAAAATTTGTCAACAATTAAATACTTGTATAAAAAGTCAGCCTGTGCTATAAAAAGGCGCAAATGCATTATTCTGCCTGCTCCCTCGTTTTACGACGGCAGTCGCAGGGGCAGGCGTTTCGATGTCCCGAAGCAATCTGAACAAAAACTTCTTTAGGGAGAAACTAATATGATAAATGCTCTTGAGCAGTATGACCCGCAGATTTACGAGCTGATGCGGCAGGAGGCGGCACGCCAGAGCGGCTCGATTCGCCTCATCCCATCGGAAAACTACGTATCAAAGGCCGTGATGCTGGCCAGTGGAAGCTGCCTTACCAACAAATATGCCGAAGGTTACCCCGGCAAACGATACTATGAGGGACAGCAGGTAACCGACCTTATCGAAAGGATGGCTCGGGAGCGGGTCAAAAAAATATTCAAGGCCGACCATGCGAACGTCCAGCCCTATTCCGGCTCGGTTGCAAACCTGGCTGCATATACAGCGTTGATAAATCCCGGCGATACTATTATGGGCATGTCTCTTGTCCACGGCGGGCATCTGACGCACGGCTGGAAGGTCTCCGTCACCAGCAAATTCTATAACTCGGTCCCTTATCCTGTGGACCACGATACAGGCAGATTAGACTTCGACCATATTGAAGCCCTTGCGAAAAAACACCGGCCAAAGGTAATTATCTCCGGCGCCACGGCATATCCCAGAGAGATTGACTTTGAAATATTCGGCCAAATAGCTAAAAAAGTTGGTGCATACCATGTCAGCGACATAGCCCACGTTGCCGGTCTTGTTGTGGCCGGCATACACAAAAGTCCGGTACCCTATGCTGATATTGTCTCGACAACTTCACATAAGACGCTGCGAGGGCCTCGCGGCGGAATGCTGCTGTGTAAGGCCGAACACGCCGAAAAGGTGGACAAGGCGGTCTTCCCAGGCTTGCAGGGTGGGCCGCATATGCACACATTGACAGCTATAGCTGTGGCAATGGCTGAAGCCGATACCCCGGAGTTTGTGGCTTACGCAAAGCAGGTAGTCAAAAACGCAAAGGCCTTAGCTAACAAGCTGCTCGAATATGGTTTCAATCTCGTAACCGGCGGGACCGACAATCACTTAATCTTGGTCGATTTGAGAAATAAAAACGTCCCCGGCAGAAAAG
>JAUWBX010000124.1 GCA_030609625.1 Phycisphaerae bacterium | reverse complement strand
TCACTCGAAACGACTCCTTTCGTTGAATTTTGTAAATTCACTGTTTTACTATGAGTGCATTATACTGCACTGAAAGGGTCATTTCGAGTATTTTTTGATAATTAAAAACAACTTATCGCCTCCAACTACGCTGATTTAAGGACTAGAAAGAAACGCTCATATTTTTTGCAAGCAGCACAAAGATATACAACACGAGTAATCTTTCCTGTGCATTGGTTGTCATAAGCGTAGCCATCATAATATTCGTTACTCATATTGAATGTCTGAAGACAATCACAAGTTTGGCAGTGCATCCTGATCGGGGGTTTTGGAATACTCCTTAAGAGGCGGTATCCTATATCGATAGAAAACTTCCTATATAGCGGATAAGTTTCTAAGAACTTTGCGTCTGGCATTCTATATTCCTATCTATTGTCCAAACAACTCCGGCTGTTCGGAGTCGCGTTTCTTTTTGTGGCACTTTAGTCCCAAATGTTCACAGGCCTGTTTGGTAACTTCTCTGCCGCGTTTGGTTCGACGTAGAAATCCGATCTGCAAAAGATATGGCTCGACTACATCCTCCAGCGTGTCCCTTTCTTCGCCGAGTGTAGCTGCGATTGCCTCGATGCCGGCCGGCCCGCCGTCATAGACGTTAACCAGCGCACGCAAAACCGCCCTGTCTAATTCATCTAAGCCTAACGTGTCAATCTGCTCCATCTTCAGGGCGTTTTCGACAATGCCCGTACTAAGCACCCCTGAGCCTTTTACCTGTGCATAGTCACGGACTCGTTTTAACAGCCGGTTCGCCACTCGCGGCGTCCCGCGGGACCGAGCCGCAATCAATTCCAGCGTCCCATCCTCGCACTGCAAGCCTAATAGTTCCGCCGACCTGTCCAAAATCTCTGTCAATTCGGCGCTGCTGTAAAAATCCAGATGATACAGCATCCCGAATCGGCTGCGAAGCGGAGCGCTCAGCAGCCCCGCCCGTGTCGTGGCACCAATTAAAGTAAAACGTTTCAGTGGAAAATTTATCGTCTTTGCGTGCAGACCGCTATCGACGGTGAAATCAACCTTGAAATCCTCCATCGCCGGATAAATAAACTCTTCGACCGGCGTGCTTAGCCGGTGAATCTCATCGATAAAAAGCACATCGCCGGTGTTTATATTACTCAAAAGGCCCATAACGTCACCGGCCTTTGCCAGCGCCGGCCCGGATGAGCAGCGTATCCTTGCCCCCATCTCGTTCGCTACGACGTGGGCAAGCGTAGTTTTGCCAAGTCCCGGCGGGCCGTAAAACAAAATATGCTCCAATGGCTCAGACCTTTGCTTGGCCGCGGCTATCGCTATTGCAACTTTTTCTCTGACATTGCATTGGCCTACGCACTCGCCTAAGAACTTTGGCCGAAGTGAGACGTTAAAACTCTCCTCCTGCTCATTCAAAGATTGCCCGCTTATAATTCTACCTATCGCCATAATATATAACTCAAAAACTGTAGATGAGTAGATGTGTTAATGAGTGGATGTGCTAACTCATCTACCCATATACGCATTTACGCATTCACTTTTTTAGACTTCCACTCCCTGCTGTAACCTATATACTAAAGGCACAAGTGCCTCCGCCGAATTTATATCGGGATGTTTCCGAGAGGCCAATTCAATCAGCTCCATCGCTTCGTTTCTTTTTTCACCCCAGGCGATAAGAATCTCCAATGCCTCGGTCTGGAATGGCTTGAATCCGGCTTCCATCGACCTGGCCGATTCGGCCCCAACTGCGAAAGTTTGCAGTTTGCCCTTTAGCTCAGCGATAATTTGCTGAGCCATCCTCCTGCCTATCGAAGGCAGTGACATCAGTATCTTATCGTCGCCGTTCTCTATCGCCGCTGCAATGGTAGCTATCGGAATGCTCAGCGACCGCAGGCCCTTTTTTATACCTACTCCTTTGACGCTGATATACTTGCTGAAAAAATCCCTCTCGCCCGCATTTAAGAAACCGACCATTCTCGGTATCAGGTTTCCGCCGCCTGGTGTTCCCTCATAGTATTCCATAGTGCAGAGAGATATATCCGAGCCGACCTCGCCGGACAGCGCATTTACGCAATAGCTGGCTAACATTACTTCATAGCCGACCGCCCCGACCTGCACCAGGCAGCAGTCGCTGTCAAGCTTGATGAGTTTTCCTTCAATACTGGCTATCATCGCTATGCCTTTTGTGTCTTGATGATTTCAGCCAGGGACCTTAGAGCCCGATTAACAGCGCCCGGTGTTTTAAACACCTTGGCTACATCAGGGTCGAGCAGAACGATATTCGTTCCTGCCTTATATTTCCTGGCATATTTACCTCTGACGCCTTTGCTAAAATCGTATTCTTTTCTCATATTTTTTTCCGGACGAAGGCATTTGCTTATGCTTGCTCATAACGTCATTTTTCAGACACCTCTATTCCAATAGCAAGACATCTCAGTTTTCCTTCAATGCCGGCTATCATTATTCAAATGATTATTGTTTAATTATTATCGGATAACGATACTGTTAATCGAATTTGCACAACACATCGCCGCTGCTATGGCGTCAGCCACATCGTTTGGCTCCGGTATCTGCGGCAGGGACAAAATCGTTTGAATAGTTTTTTGCACCTGTTCCTTCGATGCCCTGCCGTTGCCGGTAACTGATTTTTTTATACGTGTCGCGCTAAAGCTTCTGACCTCAATTGCCGCCTGGGCGCACCTCTGCAGTATAACACCTCTTGCGTGTCCCATCAATATCGCTGTTCTCGGATGGGCGTAGTGTGAGTACAATTCTTCCACTGCTACAACGTCGGGCTTGAAATTTTCCAGAAGCGACTGGGTATCTTCAGCGATTCTATTCAATTTTTGCTCTATAGCCGAGCCGCTCGCTATACGGATGACGCCTGCTTCGATTAACGTCTCCTTATCCCCGCCTGCCTCCAGACAGGCATATCCACAGACCTGCAAACCCGGGTCGATACCGAGTATCCTCATTTGGTTCTCCAGGTGGTCATATCCGGCTTATCTTCCAGCACAATACCCATTTCATCCAGTTTAGTGCGAAGCTCATCCGCCTTGGCAAAATCACGGTTTTTGCGAGCTTCGTTTCGCTGCTCAATCAAAACATTGACCAGCTTGTCCATCAGCTCTTCATCAGCGGCGCCGATTTGCTGATACTCCTCTTTTACAATACCCAGACAATCGCCGCCCAGCCGGTCAAATAGAACATCAACTAAATTAAAGGTCCCCTGGGTTGTTCGGCTGTCTTCAAGCAGTTTCTGGGCCAGCCGAACAAGTTCAAACATAACTGACAGTGCAACAGAGGTATTCAAATCATCATTCATTGCCGCTTCGAATTTTTCTCTTAACTGCTTTAGTTGCCCTGTTATATTCTCGTCGATTGGGCCTTCTTTCGCTGTGTCCATTCTTTTTCGTACTGCTTTGACGGTCTCGGTTATTTTTCCATAGCCGCTCTGCGCCGCGAACAAGGCCGCATCTGAAAAATCCAGCGGGCTTCTGTAGTGACTGTTCAAAATCAACTGCCTTACCGCCAGTGGTTCATAGCTTCTGGTCAGCTTCTCGTGGGCACCTGAAAAGGCTTGTTTTAATGTAATAAAATTATTCAAACTCTTGCCCATCTTTTGCCCGTCAACGGTAACCATATTATGGTGCACCCAGTATCGAACAAATTGTACTCCATTGGCCGCCTCCGATTGGGCAATTTCGCACTCGTGATGCGGGAACTGGTTTTCCAGCCCGCCGCCGTGAATGTCGATTGTCTTGCCCAGATATTTCATACTCATTACCGAGCATTCCAGATGCCAGCCCGGATAGCCGGGCCCCCACGGACTGGGCCATTGCATAATATGGTTCGGCTCAGCTTTCTTCCACAGCGCGAAGTCAACCGGGTTCTTTTTGTCCGGCGAGACCTCCACGCGGGCACCGGCTAACATTTCCTCCACATTTCTGCCGGAGAGTTTCCCGTAGTCCTTGAACTTGGACACATCGAAATACACCGAGCCGTTGGCCGCATACGCATAGCCTTTTTTCAGAAGTATCGTTACCAGCCCTATCTGTTCGAGTATATGGCCGCTGGCTCGCGGGCTTATATCGGGCCGAACGCAGTTCAACCTGTCCATATCTTCAAAGTAGCTGCGAGTGTAGTATTCCGCCAGCGCCATTGGATGCTTCTTCTCTTTTTTGGCGGCCTCGGCAACTTTATCCTCACCTTGGTCCGCATCGTCGGTTAGATGACCCACGTCCGTTATGTTCTGCACGTAGGTAACATCGTAATCCAGGTAGCGAAGATACCTGACTAACACATCAAAGCTCACGTAACTTTTCGCATGCCCAAGATGTGCGTGTCCATATACGGTCGGCCCGCAGACGTATATACCAACCTTGCCTTTTTTCAACGGCTTGAATTCCTCTTTTCTTCTCGTCAGACTGTTATAAACGTTCAATGTCATATGCAAATACCGTCAATAACCTCTTAATTAGTTCCTGTTTCGGAAAGTAAAAACCGACGATGTCACCCCTGCGAAACCTGTCCTGAGCTTGGCCGAAGGAGCAGGGGTCCAGAGCCGAAAAACTGGATTCCCGCTTGCGCGGGAATGACATAAAGAATAGGTCAGTTTGAATCAATAATCAATTATCATTTATAGCGTTCTTTTTCTCTTCTTTCTCAAAAGCGCTGTCGCCGTAGCAGCCATTGCCTCACCGGTGCCTATATCGCCGAGGCCCTCGTTTGTTTTCGCCTTGACGTTCACCGCCGTGAAATCAATCCCCAAAAGCCCTGCGATACACCTTTTCATTTGCCCTTTGACCTGCTCGAGCCTTGGCGCTTCTGCGTGTATAATCAAATCGACATTGACCACCTCCCAGCGTTTTTCTTCAAGCTGCTCCTTTACAATAAACAAAAGCTCCTTACTGTCCGCGTCCTTCCACCGCGGGTCCGTACTGGGAAACAACGTCCCTATATCGCCCATTCCGCTTGCTCCGAGCAGGGCATCGATGACAGCGTGCAGGGCCACATCACCATCGCTGTGGCCGGCCAGCCCGGCCGGGTACGACAAATAAACTCCACCGAGCATCAGCTTCCTGCCCTCGACGAGCCGATGGATATCGGTGCCTATCCCGCTTCGATATTCACTTTTAGGTTCCTCAATCATAATATACAAGTGAGCTAACTCGTGCTACGTAGCGAAGCTACTTCACAGAGTAGCAAGTGAACTAAAGTATCTAAAGTGCCTAAAGTTAAATAGAATGAGAATGAACAATGAATGTGGCACGGCCATCTTGGCCGTGTTTTCACGGGATTCAAGACCGTGCCACGTTGGATATTCTTTTTCATAACTTTAGGCACTTTAGTTCACTTTAGACACTTTAGACACTTTCATAGCATCCCCTTTGTGCTTGGGACATCCGTCCCGAGAATGCTGACAGCCGTACCAAGCCCTTTGCCCAGTCCCTTGAAAATCGCCTCAGCTATATGATGGCTGTTTGTCCCGTATGGAACATTTATATGCAGATTAAACTTGCCGTTATTCGCGAAGCTCCGCAGCATCTCCTCCAGACACTCGACGTCGAAATCGCCGATTTTATCTGTTCGGTACTCGACATTATACACGCAGGCTGCCCTGCCCGACAAATCAACGGACACGTTCGCCAGAGCATCCTCCATCGGCACGGAGCTATGCCCGTATCTGGCAATCCCTTTTTTATCACCGAGAGCTTTCAGTAAACATTCACCGAGGCATATCGCTATATCTTCGACCGTATGGTGAGCATCGACATCCAGATCGCCTTTGGCTTTGACCACCAGGTCGATTTTGCTGTGCTTGCTCAGGTGTGTGAGCATATGGTCAAAAAAGCCGATGCCGCTGTCAATCTCGTATTTGCCGACGCCGTCCAGATTAAGCTCGACCGTAACATCGGTTTCTTTTGTCTGCCTGTGAACTTCAGCGGTTCTCTCTTCCATAAGAACGTCCTTTTTTATGTCATTCCCGCGAAAGCGGGAATCCAACTTCTTCTTTAATTTGTAACTAATTTGCCTGGGTCTTTTGTCTTGAGTCTTTGGTCTTACTCTGACAAAATTTCTTTCAAAGCCGAAATAAGTTTATCGTTTTGTTCGCCTGTGCCTACGGTTATTCTCAGCTTATCGTCAAACCCGGGCAGGTTAAAATATCTGACATAAATCCTGCGCTGAACCAGTTTATCATAAATCTTGCCTGCCTTGCAGTTTTTGCTCTGGGCGAGAACAAAATTAGCACAGCTTTCCGGCACCTCAAATCCTAAATCACGCAATTGTGCGACCAATAAGCCACGGGCCTCCTTTACTTTTTCGGTTATTTCTCTGAAATACTTTTGGTCTTTTATCGCTGCGGTGGCCACGGCGACGGCAACGGCATCAACATTGTAGGAGTCCTTGACCTTCATCAGGCCCGCTATCAAGTCAGGCTGGGCGATGGCATATCCAAACCGTATCCCTGC
>JAUWBX010000247.1 GCA_030609625.1 Phycisphaerae bacterium | reverse complement strand
TCACTCGAAACGACTCCTTTCGTTGAATTTTGTAAATTCACTGTTTTACTATGAGTGCATTATACTGCACTGAAAGGGTCATTTCGAGTATTTTTTGATAATTAAAAACAACTTATCGCCTCCAACTACGCTGATTTAAGGCCTAGTTTATAACAATAAAATAAAGTTTTTTTCAAATTTTTTAACTTAATCACCACGTGGTGGAAGCTGAAAATGAACAATATGGTATGAAACAAGTAAATCTATCAATAAAAATGTGGAATTATTAATATAAATATATTATCATAACATATTGATTACTTTGCACTTACGGCTTATTTGTAATAAGCTGATTAAAATAATTGGAAATCGCCGAGCAAAAGAGTACAGTCTTTTTTTAATTATGTAATTCGGAGTAGTAAATCACGGATGAGTTAAAGGAGGTTATTATGGCTGCGTCACATGGACAAATGAAATGCAAGCTATATCCCAGTGCGTTTTCTGGTGAGGTGGTTTTTCAGGTTGATACAACAATTGGGAAAAGTTACGAAGGTGTAGCCCCAAAGCACTATGTTCAGCCCAGTACCCAACCGACAAAGGATGGTGTAAACGGCCAAATCAAAGTACGTGTTTTAGGTAATGGTGCGAACGAAGCGCGGGTTTCTGTGCCCGATGGCCAAATTTTGACTGTTTCAGCAGATAAGGTCCATGAAACATAGGAGGTAAGCGTGTATCTATCTGATGTTGATTTACGTCAGGCTGTACAGTGTGGAGACCTCATTGTTGAACCTCTCCCTGATGAAGAAATAGGGGCTACATCCATAGACCTACATTTGGATTCCATTGAACAGGCACAAGTCTGGGATTTTGAGGCACTTGCAAAACACAATAAAGATTTGGGCCATCCGCCAAAAGAATTGCATATAGCAAGAATGAATTATGCTACTATATCTCGGCAATTTATGGTACAACCTCCCCATGAGGACGATGCCGAGAAGAACGACCTTGTGTTCAGGCGGGATAATGCCGTTGTTCTCCGCCCTCAAGGTTTTGTCGTATGGCAGACCAGAGAGAAAGTTGGAACTCCTGATGAAGACCCTCGATATATTTGCTTCGTCAATGGTAAAAGTACGCGCTCCCGTACAGGCTTAGTTGTGCATTTGACTGCCCCAACTATTCACGCTGGTTGGAGTGGTAATATAACACTTGAGATGACTAATGTAGGGCCTTTAGATTTAGTTCTTTTCGCAGGGGATGCTGTTGCACAAATTACAGTGGCTAAAATAACTTGGCCTCCTTCGCTGGATATCAAATTATTTGAGTCAACAACACATGGGCAAACAAGTATTCATGGTGCTGAACCCGATACTTCTTCCTCCTAATTTTATTCTTTTTCATTAATTTCTCATCCCATGTTTTTTATCTTTGTTTGTGCGTTAAGTACATACTTCCGAATTTATTTTATTGGCTGGTAAATTTACCTGCCAGTGCATAACTGTATTTGGAAGAAGAAGTTGCCTGCCATTGTCATTAGGAGTCGGCCCCTGGCGGACGAAGCAATCTCAACCGTTCGTGAGCTGGAGATAGCCACGTCCACATTCTGCGGTCTTGCAATGACAATAAACGCGATTGTCATATCTGCGAATAGGGATTGCCAAGCAATAAACCTATCGCCAGAAAATCTTGCCACACTCTGTTTTTGAGCGTTTTCTCTAAATGTTTGACATATCTAACTCAGCCTCATATCATATTAACCTAATTTGCCTGAACTCTAAGGTGCGGACGAGGTAATGCCTCGTCTTTATTGCTATTGATTGAAAGGTTCTTTTTTTATGCCTAAACGAAACGTAACTTTGAAAAAGAAACCGTTCGTCTTAATCATCCGTGACGGGTGGGGTTACACCCCCAACCCGGAGGAGGATGAATATAACGCCGTCAAGTGCGCAAACACTCCTGTAGATGATATGCTGATGGCCGAGTATCCAAACTGCCTTGTCCATACCAGCGGCGAAGACGTGGGCCTGCCGGACGGCACGATGGGCAACAGCGAAGTAGGACATCAAAATATCGGCGCCGGCAGAATCGTCCCCCAGGAATCCGTAAGAATCAGCAAAACTATTCGCGACGGCTCCTTCTTCGAGAATAAAGAATTCCACAATTTAATAAAATTTGTGAAAGACAACAACGGCAAAATGCACGTTATTGGCCTGTGCAGTAACATCGGAGTACACTCGCTGTTAGACCACCTGTACGGCCTGCTTGAATTAGCTAAAAGAAACGACGTAAAGGATGTCTTTATCCACGCATTTACCGATGGCCGAGATTCGCCGCCGGACAGCGGAGCAGGATACATAGCCGATATTGAAAAAAAGGCCAGGGAAATAGGCGTAGGCAAAATCGCAAGCGTTATGGGCAGATTCTACGCGATGGACCGTGACAGCCGATGGGAGCGGGTGCAAAAAGCTTATGAATGTATGAGGATAGGTAAGGGTCTTAAAGCAGGCAATGCAGCAGAGGCAGTTAGCAGAAGCTACGAAAAAGACGTAACTGATGAATTTATCGAGCCGACGTGCATTGTCAATGAAGACAACGAACCATTGGCCACTATCGGCGACGGTGACGGTGTAATATTCTTCAACTTCCGCGGCGACAGACCTCGCGAAATTACACGAGCATTTGTTGAGAAGGACTTCAAAGAATTTGCCAGAACGACCAAGCCGAACATATATTTCGTCTGTACGACAGAATACGACGCCACGATACCCGCCAAGGTGGCGTTTCCAAAGCTGCCAAAGATGAAAAATATCTTAGGGGCGTACTGGGGCTCTCTGGGCCTGAAGCAATTTCGCTGCGCCGAGACAGAAAAATACGCACACGTTACTTTCTTCTTCAACGATTATACCGAAAAACCATTCACCGGCGAAGACAGGCAAATTGTCCCTTCGCCGCGAGTTCGAACATACGACCTAAAACCCGAGATGAGCATTTACGAGGTTACTGACGTTGTACTGGAAAGACTTGACACCAACAAATACGATGTGGTAGTGGTCAATTTTGCCAATCCGGATATGGTCGGCCACACCGGCATATTGTCCGCAGCGATTAAAGCGGCCGAGGCGGTAGATGAATGCGTGGGCAGGATTCTGGAGAAGGTAAAAAGTCTGGGCGGGGCAGCAATAATCACCGCCGACCATGGGAATTTTGAGAAAATGTGGGATACGGTAAAGAATCAGCCCCACACCGCTCACACTATTGGCGACGTGCCGTTGGTCATATTCGACGAACGCTACAAAAACAGCAAGCTCCGCGAAGGCGGCAGATTAGCCGACATAGGGCCTACCCTGCTGGAAATGATGGGACTGCCGCAACCCGAGGAAATGACCGGCCAATCGCTGCTTGCGAAATAAGGAGTAGATAGTAATGAACCTCGATTTAAGCAGTCTCTGTAAGGCTATTGAGTCTTTGGAAAAAACGTTAAAAGTTGCTGAAAACAAGGAGTTGGCTGCCGGCCTGGACGACGATGCGAAAGACGCTATCAGAGCGGGGGGTATTCAGAACTTTGAATTCACTTATGAATTGTGCTGGAAGTTTATGAGGCGTTGGCTTGGAATCAATGTCGGCTCGACTTATGTTGACGGCGTAACAAGGCGGGAGCTGTTCAGATTAAGCGCAGAAAATCGGCTGATTTCGGATGTTGACCAGTGGATGGAATATCACGATGCCAGAAACGAAACAGCTCATACTTATAATGAGGATACGGCGGATGATGTTTTCGAGACATCGCGTATTTTTCTTACCGATGCAAAAAAACTGCTCGAAGCGTTAAAGGAGCGTAATGCTTGATATTGCTCCGCAGCATCTGGAAACAATAAAAGGCATACTTGCCGAGTATGTCGGTGAGTGTGAGGTTCGTGTGTTTGGCTCAAGGGCTGGCGGGACGGCGAAGGATTATTCCGACCTTGACATCGTAATTGTGGGAACAGACAGAATCAAGCGGAGGGTCAAAATGCTTTTGCGAGAAGCATTTGAGAAATCAGATTTGCCGTTTAGAGTTGACGTGGTGGATTATAATGCTGTTTCTGACTCGTTTAGAGCGATAATAGAAAATAATTACGAAGTCATACAAAAGAAAAAATAGAGATTCAGAAAACTTATATCCCTCTATGTGATAAAATTGTTTGTTATGATAATTCTATGCCTGAGCCGATTCTGATTTTCAGGAAAGATAGCTCCGGCCTAAGTATTCTGAATCAAGATATATATGCGAGAATTATGAGGTGGTCGAGTGACTACAAAACGAGCCAGTAAAATGGCGATAGTTGCCGGCAAATGTCTTTCAAAAGCCGTACAGGAAGAATTACAGCGAAAGGCATTGCTTGGCCAGTATGTTATTATAAACCGTAACGGCAAGGCCTGCCGCGTTTCAGCCAAACAGGCTCTAAAAATTGCCAAAGCCAAATAATTTGCCGATGTTCTGCCTACCCTGCTGGAAATGATGGGCCTGCCGCAACCAGAGGAAATGACCGGCAGAAGCTTGATTGAATAATGAATCTTGACTGTCGTCAGACAAGTATCGAACAAGAAACTTCGAATTTCGAAGTTCGTTATTCGCCACTGGATATTTAAACGCACCTTGCGGGGACGGGAGACAACAATGGGCCAAATAGTCGTCCTTGACCAGAATATGGTTAATATGATTGCAGCCGGTGAGGTAATCGAGCGCCCTGCCAGTGTGGTCAAGGAGCTGATGGAAAACAGCATTGATTCCGGCGCGACAAAAATAACAGTATCCATTGAGGATGGAGGCAGAAAAT
>JAUWBX010000106.1 GCA_030609625.1 Phycisphaerae bacterium | reverse complement strand
GGCGATGCCGCCTTCGTGCACCCAGTGTTTGTACAATCGAAACGGCGTGTTCGATGCGTTGGCCCAGGGCCTGCCATAGGCGATGTAGGTATCGGCCGGGCCGGGCATCACGCCGTAACCGGTACGAACCGGCCGGCCGTCACGAGTAACCTTTGGCTGCATACCGTACTGAAGTTCGTTTTTGTCCATCGGTCTCAAGGGGATTTTTTTCGACGGGTCCGGTTTGACCGGGCCGCGGCTTCCATATTCTTCCGCGCAGCCGCCGTTGTCGGCTAAAAAGAAAATCAGCGTGTTCTCGAAGCTGCCTGTCCGCTTTAATTCCGAGACGATACGTCCGACGCCCTGGTCCAAACAATCGACCATCGCCGCATAAACTTCCATACGACGCTCAAACCAACTCTTATTCTCGGCTTCTTCCCACGGCGGAACACGCGAATCGCGCGGCGTTATCTCCCACTTGCTTTGGACAATCCCCATTTCTATCATTCGCTTGTGCCGCTGGGCCCGCAGTGCGTCCCAGCCCCGCGCATAGCGGCCTTTGTATTTGGCAATGTCCTGCGGCAGGGCGTGCATGGGCCAATGCGGCGCGGTGTAGGCCACATACATAAAGAAGGGCTTGTTCGCGTTGTGCTCACGAATGAATCCGGCGGCGTTGTCACTTATGGCATTCGTGTAATAAAAGTCGTCACTGTCCGGTGGTATCTGTGTATTATCACGGGTCAGTGAGCATGGGTCGTAGAAACTGCCGGCCCCGTGAATAGTTCCGAAGAACCGGTCGAATCCGCGCTGGCGCGGCCAATTATGTTTTGGGCCGTCCGGCCCCCGATGTTTGGTTACGTGCCACTTGCCCGACATATACGTACTGTATCCCGCCTGCTTGAGCACCTCGGCTATGGTAACGCAGCGGTTGTTGAGGTCTCCGCGATAACCGGCATAGCCTCTATCATTCATCATATGTCCTACACCTGCCTGATGCTGGTAAAGCCCGGTCATCAGCGAGGCCCTGGTCGGACAGCAGCGAGCAGTATTGTAAAATTGCGTAAAGCGCAGAGCATTGGCGGCAAGTCCGTCCAGATTGGGCGTGTGAATCTCACCACCATAACAGCCGATATCCGAATATCCCATATCGTCGGCCATAATTAGAATAATGTTCGGCCGTTTGCTCCGCCGTAAGGCGTCCTGCGGACTACCGGCAGATAACCCGGAAACACTATTGCATCCCGGCATCACCAGCGCCGCCGCCCCAAGACCTAAAACCCTCAAAAAATCCCGGCGTTTGTATTGTTCATTCATGTCCATTTCCTTGTCAAATAAGGCACAAAAATCTGCTTATTACTACAATTCGGGAGATAATCCTAAAACGTTTTACTTCATAGAATCCAGAACGGTTTGAAGCCGTTTCCCTGCCGCGGCAGCTTCCGGGCCACCCGGATTCGGATCCTGCTCAAGCGTATCAGCCGGCACATCATAAAGATTGCCGGCCCGATTATATTTGCCGTCATCGTAGAGCTTCCACCGCTTGTCGCGCGCAAAGCGATACAACGTATCACCCGGATTCCGCCGATACCAGATGAATATCCAGTCCCTTGGATTGCCCCTTCTGCCGCGAAGCTGAGGCAGGAAGCTCCGCCCGTCAATGGTCACATTCTCAGGGAGCGAGGCGCCGCTTGCCTCTGCAATCGTCGGAAGGATATCGCTGAAATCCACAAGGTCCGGGCACACTTTGCCCGCCGGAGTCGTGCCTTTCCAGTTCGCAACAAGCGCAACGTGTGTACCGGCATCGGTCGTAAGACCTTTGCCGCCGTTGATAAAGCTGCCGTCCTTCATTTCCGACGTAATGCCTCTGGGCGTACCGTTGTCGCCGGTGAACAAGAGGAGGGTATTCTCGCGCAGCCCCGCTTCGTCGAGTTTGTGAACGATACGTCCGATGATTTTGTCCATATACGCGACCATATCAGCGAAGTGTTTTTTATGAGCTTTAGTGCTTGTCTTTTTCCACTCCTCGGTGTCCGGCGTGGGCACGAACGGCGCATGGGTCAACGCCATCGGAAAGTAAACAAAGAACGGCTCGGCTTTGCGGCGTTCCACAAACTCCAGCAGGTAATCACAAAAGATATCAGGCCCGTATTTGCCCTTGAGGTCCTCACGGTTCCTGCCGTTCTGCACGATGATAGGGTCTTTATAGCGAGAACCCCTGTCTTTAACCTGCCACAGACAGTGCTCATCGAAGCCGGCCTGCTTAGGATATGTCCCTACGCCGCCGTCGCGTGCCGCCAACTGCCACTTACCCACCACACACGTCGCATATCCGGCGCTCTGCATAAGATGCCCGAATGTCTTTTCCCTGGAATGCAGCGCCCCAAATTTAGTGTAGTTCCGGATGTTATATTGCCCCGTCATAATCTTTACACGCGATGGCGTGCAAAGCGGCTGCGAATAGCAATGCTCGAACCGCATACCTGTCCGGGCCAGCTCATCGAGGACGGGCGTCTTGTAAGATTTGCTGCCATAACAACCAAGGCACTCATAACCCAGGTCATCGGCCATTATCAGGATGATATTGGGCCGTTTGCCCCGCCGTAAGGCGTCCTCCGTAAGGAGTCCATAAGACTGCGGACTGTCGGCAGGCAAGCCGGAAACGCTATTGCACCCCGGCATTGCCAGCGCCGCCGCTCCACAGCCCACCGTTTTGATAAAATCTCGTCTGTTCATAAATCCTTCTTTCCTCTCAATCATTTCTTTCCGATACGTTTGGCTAATTGGTCTTCGCCCGGTACCAATGTCGCAAGATGCAGGGTGATCTCTTTTCGGATTTCAGCTATGACCTCCAGATGGTCTTTGGCTATATCATATTTTTCGGAAGGGTCGTGGCCGAGATGGTAAAGCAACGGGGGGTCGTGGTGCATCTCTTTGTTGGCACCTTTCCCGTAGGCCAGCCTTGTTATAAAATGCGCCTTGTACGGCCCCTTGCGCACCGCGTACAATTTTGCGCCTCGATAATAGAACATAACTTTTCGCGGACTCGGCCCGGTCCCGAAAATGGCGGGTGACAAATCCAGCCCATCGACCACGCGGTCGGTCGGGACATTCGCACCGGCTAACGTCAGAATCGTCGTATATAAATCCATAGTCGAACCGATATCGTTTACGACGGCGGGTCTGATTTTGCCCGGCCACCACATAATACAAGGCTCTCGCATACCACCCTCGAAAGTACAGCCTTTGCCTTCTCTCAGCAGGCCGGCCGAGCCGCCGTGCTCTTTGAAAGTCAGCCACGGGCCGTTGTCTGAGGTAAAGACAACAAATGTATTTTCCGCCAGGCCTTCGCGGCGCAGCGTCCTGAGTATCTGCCCGACGCCCCAGTCAATCTCTTCAATTACATCGCCATACAGACCGCGCAGGCTTTTGTCGTTGAACTTCTTCGAGACAAACAACGGGACGTGAGGCAGGTTGTGCGCCAGGTAGAGAAAGAAGGGCTTGTTTTTGCTTTTTCGTATAAACCTGATTGCCTCTTCGGTGTAACGCTTTGTAATCGTGTTCTGGTCGGCGGGGCGCTCTATAATCTCTTCATCGCGCATAAGCGGGACATTGAAGTACTCAATTTTTGGCTCAAGAAACGCTTCTCGTCCCTGCCCACCGACCTTATCCATATCATTGCTGTACGGGATGCCGAAATAGGAATCGAAGCCGTTATTTATCGGCAGATATTGCCGCAGGTGTCCGAGGTGCCATTTTCCGACACATGCGGTCGCGTAACCTTCGGTCTTGAGAGCCTCGGCGATTGTAACTTCATTTTTCGGCAGACCACCTGCTGAATCGGGAAACAATACACGCCGTTTGTCGCTGCACATTCCGCTGCGAATCGGCAGTCTTCCGGTCAACAGTGCCGCCCGGCTCGGCGTGCAGACCGAGGCCCCGACGTAAAAATTCATCCACTTCTGGCCCTGGCCAGCCATCTGGTCCAGGTTGGGTGTGCGAATCGTCGGATGGCCGTAGCAGGTTAAATCGCCGTAGCCCATATCATCGCAAAATATGATGATAAAGTTTGGTTTTTTCTCTTTACCCCTGCCGGCATTCAACTTGCCGGGACCTACGCAGCCGGGCAGAGCCAGCGAAACAGCACCTGCACTTAGAACCTTAATAAATTGGCGTCGATTAATTTGAGGTTTCATGGGAGGATTCCTTAACTGACTTTTTTTGCATACTTCAATCGTCATTGTACGCTATAATAGCCGGCCAGGAACAATCTTACAAGAACATAGTTGTGTTCTGTGAGTGCTCGAAGAATGAATGTCATTGCGGCCGAGCCTGCCGAAAGCAAATGACTGAAACAATCTCAACTATTCGCAAGTTCGAGGCAGCGTATGTATAACGTGGCCGGCATACAACGTTACCTAATCGGCGCAGGATACTTTCATTGGGACATAGACCCCGAACTTTTTAGCCTGGGGCCGATTAGTATCCGTTGGTACGGCCTTATGTTCGCAAGTTCCTTTCTCTTCGGTTTTTTGCTTTTGCGCAGGATATTCCGCCTTGAAGGCAGACCCGTCAAAAATTTGGATAAACTTCTTGTTTATGTGCTCATTGGTACTATTTTGGGAGCACGTCTCGGGCATTGTTTTTTCTATAATCCTTCTTATTTTTTGAGCAATCCCATAGAAATACTGAAGGTCTGGAAAGGCGGCCTGGCAAGTCATGGAGGCGGACTCGGCGCCTTAACCGCCATTTTTTTGTATTCCCGCAATCACCCACGTGAATCATATCTTTGGCTGCTCGACCGAATTGCAATTATCGCAGGATTATGTGGCTTTTTTATTCGCATTGGCAACCTGTTTAACTCAGAAATCATTGGAACCCCAACAACACTGCCATGGGCGTTTATATTCGAAAAGGTCGATAACATACCGAGACATCCGGTTCAACTATATGAGTCTGTTACTTATGGATTGATTTTTGTCGTACTACTGACTATCTACAAAAAGCAAAGACATAAAATCAAACAAGGTTTTCTCACCGGCCTCTTTCTATTTTTGGTTTTTACAGCACGTTTCTTTTTGGAATTCGTAAAGGCACGACAGGCTTCTTATAGTTCTAATCTGCCCCTTAGTGTTGGGCAACTGCTCAGCATCCCTTTTTTACTCGCTGGAATTGTTCTGATAATATATGCTCATAGTAAAACAACTGTCCCGGATTCTGTGACGGAAGGACGGCACCAAAATTATCAAAACCGGCCAGACGATACAGGTGGATGGAAACAGCAGCGTGGTCAGGATACTTCAATAAAATTCGAACACCGGCAATAATCAATCTACTTAAGCAGCCACTGATGAATAAAAGCTGCGACAAGCCAGACCGCAAAGCCTGCGCAAAGTACTATCCACAAAGACAGGCGCTTGTGAAAACACATAAAAGCCACAAGGAAAAACAAAACACTCGGCACAATACCCCACAAGGCACCTTTGGTGTACTCGGTCATCAGATTGAAATTATCGGGGTTATCCAGACACAGCCAGACCAGCACGATAAGGCCGGTCAATGGCATCACTGCAATTAAGCCCGCTAACGTTGGCAGCTTGCGCCCTATCCCGGCGCAGAAAGCAATAACGCACACACTAATCAACAGCTTGATAGCAAATCGCATATCGACCGTTCTCGCCTTATCGCGAGCAAGGTATAGAAAATCCGCCACAGGCGTAAAGCAATCTCATATTTAGCACCGGGTCTCACCCAGGATTTTTCACTTAACGAACCGGATAGTCAACGGATAGCGATAGTGCTCACCATTGTTGGCTTTGACCGCTGCAATCAGCAAAAAGATCAAGTCAAAAACGGCTACCGCCAGCAGCAAAACAAAGCCAACGCACGCAAAACACAGAAGCCCCGCAACAATCCCATATATCAATATAGATATCTGGAAGTTTACTGCTTCTTTACCCTGCTCGTCCACAAAAGGAAATTCTTCCTTCTTTATCTGCCAGATAATCAATGGCGCAACGATGTTGCCAACTACAGGCACAATAAGCCACGCAAACCATGCAAACCACACAAGTCCCGCCAGATGGCATATCATCGCCCACATGCGAGCATCTTTACTGATTTCTTCGCCGGCCTTTTCCTCTTGAATACTTTTGGGATGTTCGGCGCTAACGGGCTCCTCTCGAACACTTTCGGGCTGCTCAGCGCTGACATCTTTTTCGGCAGGAGTTTCGCCTTCGGGTTTTTCTGCCTGCTCTGGGGTTTCGCTCTCAGGCTTTTCTGCCGGTTCTGGGGTTTCCTCTTTTTTTGCCATAGTCCAACTCCCTTCTATTCAGTTTACTCTGATTTGACAAACCCTTCTTTTTTAAGAACTATCTATAACTGGTCGAGATAAGACTTAACTCCTTGATCACTAAGGAACACAAGACTTATTATTCCCACAACTACACTGACCCAGCCTGCGAGTGTAAGTATTGCAATAATTTCTAAAATAGGAATAGCAAGCAAACTTGATAGACGACCAGGCTTAGCTTTCAATAAATTACTTCCTGAGACAATTTCTACAACACCAAGAGGAATCATGATAATTGGGACAATGAGCCAACAAAAGAAAAGACCGGCTAATATATTGCAAACTCCCGAACCTATCCGCATACCTCCAATTGCTGTTACTTTACCAGGCTTAAGGATTGGTGGTCCAGGCTCTTTAGGGATTTCAAGTTGTTCGGTAGTTTCGGGCTGTTCAGCACTTGTCTCCTGCTCAGCAGGAATTTCGCCTTCGGGCTTTTCTGCCGGCTT
>JAUWBX010000024.1 GCA_030609625.1 Phycisphaerae bacterium | reverse complement strand
AGGCCGAGGACCGCAAGTGTGCAGACGTGTTTGCTGTCAGTATTCAGCCAACACAGACGGCGACATGCATCAGCAAAGAGTTTATACTGCCCCCACCAGGGGCTATTAGGACCGACATCAGGTGGACGCTCGTCAATACGGGGACCGCGAATCGAGTAGTAGAAAGCGTGTGGAACCAGCATGTTGCAGCCACGCACAATCAGCCAGTTGGTCAGCCATTTCATCTCGTCGAAAGTGAAGTTATGCCCGTAAGCTCCACAGTATTCATTCAAGTTGCGTCTGCGCCCGAGATGGGTCATTGCTGAAGAAGCACACTTGCCCTGAGTTGATTGGGGGCCCTCCAAAGCGCTGGCTTTGTTCGGTTCAATATAACGCCAGACAATGTCTTGTCCCGGCATGTGAAAATGCCTCAGATGTCCGATGTCGTCAGGGGCGGCCGGGTGACCGGTTAGAGCAATGCCATGTGAGTCGCACCATTGATTGATTTGTCTGTAAAACGTTTCTTCAAGTCTTGCCTGCAGGGCGCGAAAGTAATCGCGTCGATGTTGTTCCGCATTGGGTTCATCCTTGTACCAAAGCACGGGAAGATGGGGAGTGAAGTCATAGCCAAGAAATCGATTCACGTGTTCGAGTATGCCCGTTGTTCCGGGTACAGCACCTCGCTCGGAACGTTTGGCAAAGAAAGACGGCTCGTCTGTGAATATGGCATGGATTGTTTTTCCGAAATGACCCTTAAACTCGTCATAGTAACGCTGGTAAACCAGGCGGATAAAACACGCCACAGCCTGTGGGTTAAGAATATCAGCCGCAGGCGGCATGTTCTCGGGGACCTCCTTATGGTTCGCTCGCCGTTGTGGGTCGTCCTCAAGAAAGTGCAACCCGCGAATAACAGAATACCCATCTCTGACAGCCCTATCGACAACAGCTATCCGGTGTCCGTTTCGCCTGCGTCTAATAATGGCCACCAGGTTCCGGCCCTGGGTCAGTTCAGGTTCACCATTTGCGCCGATATGTATGTCGTGTTTCTTCGTGCCTGGTCCTGTCTCATCCAGGTCAATGGCAAAAAGACCACGTGTTCGAAAGGCGGAGTTTTCTTTAACAACCTGTCCGCTGGATGAGCCGCTCGGATACATACCCTCATCGTACAAAACGACCCACATGTGATGTTTGGCTGCCTGTTCAATGGCAAAACGCATGAACTCAATCATATTCCTGCTCATCCAACCGATACTTTCCGGCAATCCTGCCCGTGGATGAATCAAAAATCCATAGACGCCATGTGCCCGGAAATCTTCAATTTGGCGTGCAATCTCTCGCTTCGAGAGTGCGTCGTTCCAAAACCAGAATGGACACAGAGAGAATTCAACCGGTGTGTCTAACCACCCGGCAGAGGGTTTAGCACGATAAGCCTTTTTCCTTTTTCGGCCCACAGCATTCGCGGCGGTCCCGGTTTTCACTCCGAGAGCAGCCATCCCGGTAGATATAAGGAAACACCGCCGATCCATTGAGCTTTCCGCAGTCCACAGGATGCCTTGCGGCAGATGCCTTATGGCACTGGCTTGTGGATTTATCCGGCTCATTCTTTAGGCAATCTCCAGTTCGGTTCCGATACGCTATTGTTATAACACATACTCTTGCCTCGGTCAACTTTATGCAGAAAGGCTATGCGTACATGACAGGCCATCATCGCAATTTTCTCGATTGCGTCAAGACTCGCAGCCTGCCGATATCCAATGCCGAAGTGTCGCATCGCTCGGTAACGACTTGTCACGCCGGTAATATCTGTCTGCGGTTAGGACGCAAACTGCGATGGGGTCTGGACATTGAGCAATTTCTCGATGACGACACGGCCAACAGGATGCTTGCAAGAACGATGGTATCGCCATGGCCTTTGTAGGGCCTTGCATCTCAAACGAATTCTTCAAAACAGAATTCACCTTTGTCCATAATCATTTCGCCATCTACGTAAATACTCGGATTTTTGATGACGCCGTCAACATGCGCTTTACTATCCCATTTAGCACCTGTTTTGCCGGGCAAGGGACTGCCGAAGGCAATATGTATGCCAGGGAATTTTTCATCCTGGAGCAGGTTGTATATCAACTCGGTCAGACCGGTATTCGTACCGATAGCAAATTCACCTACTCTGTTACTGTTTTCATCAATCTCAAAAAGGTATTTGGAAAACTCCTGCCGTAGTTGCTCATTATCGCATTGGACACTTTCCTTTATGGCCTGGCCATCCGCAACTTCAATGATAATTGGTGTATTCTCAAGAGAACCATATCTCTCGGCAAAGAAATCGCCAAGACAACCGTCGATAACGACTGTGCCGTTTACATTGAGTGGTGATGTAAACACCTCTCCATCGGGAAGATTTTTCCAGTGGCCCGGGGTGATAATGCCATCACTGATGTTCCATTTGAGTTCCGGACTAAATTCGGCGACAAAATTACTTCCTTTTTCAGTCACCACTTTAATCTTGTCTGCATTTCTAACCTTTTCATAAACTAACCTGCTAATCCGCTGAATCTCCTTGTAATCGCTGCACATCCCGTCTTTCATAATCCGCGGTGTAATTCCAATCATGTGAGCATGCCTGAGTTTGGAATTGGCTTCGATTGCTTTAAGCATTTGCATTCGGAAGGTTTGGAGTTCTCCTTTGGCTCCCTGGGCAGCATACACACTGACATCCGCGGTCTTAATAGCATCTCCTATAGCTTGAGGGAAATCAATCGGTCTCTCGCCAAAGTCCTCCATTACGAGGAATTGAATCTCGGCTGTAATCTCTTCTATCGCGGTTTTAAGCGCTGAGCCGATTTCGATCGTTTCTGTGTCAGTAATAATGACTACGCTCTCGCCTGCTTTGACCCTGAGACAATTCTCAACTGCCTGCTTAACACCTTGCTCGATAGTTCCCACTTCTGTTACTCCTGCTGAGTTATCTGAGAAGCTGATGCTTGTGTGATTGTTGCCATCGGTCAACCCTCAGACCAGATTTTGTTAGATTGCCTCGAAGAGTATAAGTGAAAGATTGTATCCAATCAAACAGTTTATCTGTGGGGAACCTACAGCTTATTGGGGTACTGGCAGGACATGCCGATATCAAAACAACTATGAAATATTATGCTCAAGCCGACAAAGAACAGAGGGAAAGGGCGGCAGCGGTAATGGCTGTAGCTCAAACGGGCAGATTTATGGAACAGGGCAAGTAGTTATAAATCATATACTCAGGAATATCCCCGGTGCGACTCGAACGCACAACCTCTGGCTCCGGAGGCCAACGCTCTATCCAATTGAGCTACGGGGACGAAATTATATAACTTATTATATTATAAGTGCTTGCCCACATCCTCTGCAACTTATTTAATCAAAATATTAGCCAAAATGTGCTCCGGGCGTCATTCCGGCGTCAGTCTGATTGAGTAAATTGTCAATTGCAGCAGCCGCTTTTGCCCTCTGGTCACTGTCAATTTGGCAATAATACTGCATGGTCGTCTTAAGGTCGGAATGGCCTGCCAGTACCCTAACAACTTCTGGATTATTGATGTTGTTGGCCCAGTTTTGGATGCAGCTTTTCCGCAAAGTCTGGACCGAAAGAGTCCTGCCTTCTTCCGGCTCGATACCGGCTTTTTTCAGACGCCGCTTGAAATTAGTTAAAACATTGTTGAGCAGATTCTGATTTTTCCAAGGTCTTCTTTCTTTACAGTACCTCTGCCACTTAATCTTTACCCGCTCATACTGCTCCTTATCGAGTACGACATAGGGGCTCATGGTCTGCGTTGCTTGACAGTAGATATACAGGTCCTCAAGGATGTTGATAGGCTGTTGCGGCAGGTCAACTGTTCGACTGTCCTTGTCCTTTATCTCAAAGGGTGGCATTGTAGCAGTGCCCGGACGATGCTGAACCTTAACCTGTCTTTTCCCATAATCAATGTCCGTCCAGAGTATCGACAGGGCCTCACCTAATCTCAGGGCTGCTGTATAGCACAGGGCATAAAAGGCCCGCCAACGCAAGGATGGTGCGACTGTTAGCTACTCAGAACGATGGCATCCACCGACCGACCATCAAGGACTTTGCGCAAATCACAAACTACTTTCGGCGTGCTGTCGGCAGCTTCCTGCACATTTTTTTTGCCTTTCTCGGTGTGCTCACTATCCACGTCGCAGACGTACGCCACCCGCACATCCTTTTGCAAGGCGAACGAGCGGAGCAATTTACTGCCCATCCCACCGCAACTAATCAGGTCGATAACGATTTTCTCGTTAGCGCCGGTGGCCCCGACCGCGGGGTACGACCGGAGAACAGAAGCACCCGCCATACCTAAACCAACCTGTTTCAAAAAATTTCTGCGGATGCGTTTAATTATCACGCACCTCCTAAATTCACTAAGAACTATTCTTCCTTATAATTCCACGATAATTTTACACCTGCAGTTGCGCAAACGACTTAAATTGATGCACAGCAGCTTGTGGTTTCGCTCCACAGGAATTACCGTCATGCCGTTTACCGGTTTCATCCAGAGCATAGGCATTAGCCAATCTGCTGATTTTCACGAAAGAAGTTATTTCTCACGGGACGGGCGGGGTTAATAGCAAATCCTCGATCACCGCGGCCAGTTCCGTCTGGGGCATCTTATAAACCAGATAGGCATGGTTTGAAGGGGGGCCGGGGATCCATTGATTGCTTCCGTCTTTTTGGCCCACACATTTACCCTCCGAGACAGCGGTGAAATAATCGGATAGACCCCGGACCGCGTACAATACGGCAATTAGATCCCAACTTGATCTTTCGGACACCTTGTGCCCCTTAAAGAAATTTCGATAAAACGCCGGCACCGGATTATCCTTCGGTCCCTGAGCCACTAACCGAGCGCCAGTCATCACATCTTTGCCCAAACCCGTGAACATGATCTTACCGGGCCAGTCGCTGATCACCCTGTGTGCGGCCGCTCCGTCCATGTGAAAATTATATTCGCCTTCGTTTTTGGGTGAGTTTGGCCATCTGCCGCCCATAGAGACCAACTCTTTGACCTTGGCTTTAACCATTTGTCTTCCGGTAAGTGGGCTGTACTGATCCGGTTTGCTGTTGAGCAGGTCGGCCATGTTCGTAAGCCACCCCACGACCACGATAGTCACACTTTGGTCGGGCTGGGCCGCCAGAATCTTTCGATACAGGGCAACGGCATCCGGAGCGTCATCACTGGTAGTTAAATCATGGGGGTACTCGGGGACACTGTCATGGTACCATTCTTCGGGGCTGGGGCCTGTCTTCGAAGAGCCAATAAGTATATCCCCCCGGCCATAATAGGTATTGATTACATCGATGGCCGGCGCACACCAACGATTTTGATTAGCGCTCATAGTTGCCAAAATCTCGGCTTCGCCCCGATCGGCCAGGATATGAAGTATTGCCAAGGTTCCCGCGTCATCCACGTCGGTGCCGATATCCGTGTCAAAAATAATCGGGACTGCTTGCCTGTAAGCCAGAGGTCCGCCGCTCCTACAGCCGGTAAGCAATACCCCAACCAAACCAACTACAAATACTCTTGCAATCAACCACAAATAATCAGGTCGAATAGTCATAATGCAAACTCCTCATTACACACAATGTAGTTCATCTTTCACTTTTGAAATACTAAGGACTTGTAAATAAATTATCTTCCATTCTTGACTGTTGTCAGACAAGTTTTGGCTGGCTGCGGCTTCGGCTGGCGGTGTCAGCCTTGTCCTCGCTGGAGCCAAAACGAAACCTAATTTCTTTAGCAGTCCTAATTACATTTGGTAAAATAATATGTGCCGGCTTGATTGATGTGACAAGTAGAGCCACGCCAGTCGGACTTTCTTCGTTTCCAGGTCCCTTCAAGAACAATGCGAATCGTATCCAGGAGAAGGTCTTTACAATTAATCTCGATAGTTTTATTGGCCACGCGGATATCGAAACGGACATTGTGATACAGGATATTATTGACGGCAATTTCGGGGCAGGCTTTGGGCAGTCGGGGATTGATGACCAAAGAGCCGTCGGGTCGGGCGCTAAGGCCGAGGAATCCATAGGGGATGATCGAGGGCAGAAGGGAGCTTTCGTAAAACTCGTAATCGATGCCGAGCCCGCCGCAGGTGCCGCCGCCCTGCAGGGTCGTGCCTCGTTTGCCGCCCTCGTAATATTTCCGATAGCCGCCTTCAGTATGGACCTCTTTTTCCCAGGTGAGAATTTCCGTAAGCCTCTCCCAGGCATCATCCGGTCCGAGGATTTTCAGGCGTGCCCAGAGATCATAAAACGTAAAGCCCAGCACTGCGCCGCCGTCCTGCACCTGGGAGCCCCAATCCAGACTCTCGGGCGCCCACCAGCCCTGTCCGTACCATTCAATATTACGGCGGGTGGTGGCCCGCGGGCCGAAGCGCCAGTGGTAAATATCTTTCCCTCTGGAAGTGTCGCCCGCCACGATCCACCTGCCGCTAATCCAGTCCATTATCTGCTGGGCATGGTCCCGGTTTGCCAAATCGTACCAGATGGCATCGAGATTAAGGAAGGTGTAGCCGTAATCGTGTTTGTTGTCATTTTTATCAATGCAGGCAATAAAGCGACCGTTTTGTTTATTCCAGAAAAGACGATTTGCAGTTTCTTTCACCTGGCGGGCTTGTCGGCGCAACTGCTGCGGGTCTAATTTCGTAGTTCCGAGGGGAATGTTCCAACCGGGATTTTGCTGAATTGCTTCTTCCATCTCGGCCATCGCGAGCGTGGCAGCGTAATACTGGTTGGTGGCATACAAATCATCCCACCCGAAAGGTAAGATATCCCAATAGTTGTTGCCTATACCATGGCCGGAGTTAAAAGTTAGTTTTCCGTTATCATCTTTGTGCCAACTGGGTAAGCCGTCCTGGCCGGGCCAGGGATTACGGATGTGATTATATTTCAGACCACCCATTACGGTCTGTTGATAACGCAGGGCCAGACGCATTCGATTAATCTGACGGCGCAAGAAATCCAGGTCGCCCGTCCAGTTAAAATAACGACAGGAAGTCAGGATAAAAATCGGATTGTTGATCGTGTGACGGGTATCATAAACCGTGAAGAAGGAATCGATTTCGAATGTAACCTTGGATTCTCCCGGCGCAAGGGAGATACGAATCCGTTTGATTTTACCCTGCCATTGAGGATGACGGTACATGGTCATAATGGAATGTTGATATTCGCGGGACAGCGGCGTTTTGTCGGGATAGAAATATACGCGGCGGTCGGAGCTGTAATCCGTATCGGTCTCGCGCAACCATTCAACATAGGGGACCGTGTGATTTAGAGAGGCGCCGGAGCGCTTCCAGCGAAGTTGCAGATACGGCGAATCGAAAGCGTTGAAACTATAGCCTTTGGGAGTCGTTATAGCGGGTGAAGGTCCGGTAGCTTCCAGATGCCAACTATTATTTTTAATACCCAGGGATTTGACATTGTACAACTCCCAGAGGGAAGCAGCGGTTTCGCCGGTATATTCTTTCCTATTCCAGGTACGGAGATGTCCGCCAATCCAGCCTCGCACACTTTTCAGCGGTTGAAAGTGCCAGCCAGCGGTTTTGCCTTTCACTCGGGCAAGATCCTTGTGGGATTGACCCCAGGAAGGGAAAGGCCAACCCAGGTCGTGGGCCTGGGAAAAATGCTGGTGACTTGAAACATAACCTTCATTATCTATATATATCCCTAACAGGACACGACGATGGACGTCCTGAATCTTTTCTTTCGAGCCCCGGGGATAGGCGTTGCCGAGCCAGATGTCGGCGGTCAGAAGGTACTCCTTATTAAACAGGGTCATGCTGTTGCCAAGTCGATGATGAAAATGATACCAGAGAAAGTGACTGAGCAATTGGGCTTGCTCAGGGTGATTGATAAAAGTAAAGCGGGGGAAATCGTCCGGAACATTTTTGTTGAGTTGAGAGACAATATTGGTTTTCGTGGTGGACGACTTACTTTCATACGCAGCTTGGGTCCGGGGAACCACCAAAAAAAACAATATTATACAATAGAAAAAAACCAATATATAATTTTCATTTTTCATAACGACTTATGAGAACTAACTTTTCAGAAATATCTTAGTGGATTTCAGCGGCAATTCAAGCCTAAAGTCGCGAACAGATACCAAGCCAAATATGAGGCTATTTCAGAAGGGTAAGCGTACATCTGCAATGTTGAACACCGAGCGAAAAACAGAGTTTTCCCGAGGCCGTAGCATCATTACAGGGTATTTCCAAGGATTTTTGGTTCAGTTTCCGACAGTCAGACATAAGAATCTATGCAAGAGACTATCTTTATGGCTGGACTGGGACACTATTATGCGGATATAATGGAAAGAATCATGCGTGTTGAGGATTTGTCCAAGCACAAGATTGTCCGACGTAGCCGGAACTATAAACACCACCGATGTCCGCGGTGTAAACACAGCGCCAATCGGTTGCGTTGGTATTGTGAAGGTCATAGCGTGAAGGAGCACTATATATGAAGTCATATGGGAAATCTAAGTTAGTCTTGGTACTTGCAGCACTTATTCCCACTTTCTTAATGCAAAAGAACATTTCCGCAGCGGATCTCGGCAGCAAAACCTGCAAGATGTGGGAAGTGCTGGAATGGGAAATCGCCAATTCTTCCTACCCGGTATCGAATCCCTATGATCTTGTAGCCAAGACGGTCTTTACCCATGAAGGCGGCCAGACGCGGAAGATCGAGATGTTCTATACCGGTAGCGATAAGTGGAAATTCCGCTTCTGCGGCTCGAAAATGGGCAAATGGTCATTCTACACCGTATGCAATGGCTCGGACGGCACAGATAATGATGGCAGCCTCGACAGCCACGTCGGCCAGATCACTGTCAATGCGCAGACCGAACCGGACGTCAAGGGCTTCTTATCCCATAAGGGAAACAAGTTTGCGATTATGGACCGTGATGACACGGACTTGAAGCCGTATGTGTACCAGGTATATATGAACCAGCAGGACTACGAGCAGCAGTATAACCATTCATCCCGCATTTGGGATGACCCCATAAATAGAAAGCATCTGATCGAGAACTACTGGAATAATACCGTAGATAACGGCTTTCAAATCTATTTTGTCGCCATTTTCTATTCCTGGTTTGAAAAAGGCGCTTTAGACAGGAATATGGTAAGCTCGACTGATGTTGCCGCACCCGATCCGGACGTATTCGATACCCTCGAATATGCAATCAAATATGCGCACCAGCGGGGCGGACGCACCCACATCTGGGCCTGGGGTGATCAAGGCCGTAAGCAGACCCCGAATCTCCTGCCCGGTGGCGTGCTGGGGAATGACCATAAGCGCTTGATGCGTTATACGGCGGCCAGGCTCGGACCACTCCCCGGCTGGTGCATGAACTTCGGCTTTGATACCCTGGAACTCCCGAATCCCGAATCGATTACAAGCCAGTGGGCGAATTACCTGAATGACCGTATGGGCTGGAATCATATGCTTTGCGCCCGGGGCTGGAAAAACAGCGCCTTTGCTATCAATTCCTATGCCGGATTCAGCGGCAGCTATGAATTGACCACTACCAGGAATGGTCCTTCGGGATATGAGGAAATAAGAAATGACGTTGACAACGACAGATCCAAACCCCATCTTTACGAAGAGCGGCATACATATAACAGGTTTAAATATGTTGAGCCAAGCTCGTGCCAGGAGCCAGGTGACGGTCCGGACCAGTACGGCATGAGCGATGGCTATGCCTGCTGGCCGGTGAAATTGAGCAGCACCGAGCAGGCGCGGTTAAATGAAGACGGCAGCAGAAGATTGATTTGGCGGGAACAAATGGCCGGGGGCATGGGCGGTTTTTTCGGGCATTTTTCCGTAAGATTTAACAGCTACGGCCCTTTCAGCCAGAACTGTGGCTGTGGCTATCATCCGGACAATCTCAAGCACGCCTTCCGCTGCTTCAGGGATTTCTGGGCGAAAGACCGCTTTATGTTCGACATGGTAGTCGATACGGGCCGCGTCCGCAACGGCACCGGGTACTGCCTGCGCACAAAGGATTATGAGAATTTCGTATTTTTTGTAGAGAATGACAGCAGGGTCGAGATTAATCTCGGCAGTATGCCCGGCTCCCAGCAGGTAATTGTGGTGGATGCGAGGAATGAATACAGCGAAATCAGTAAGGGCAGCATGTCCGCGGGCTGGCGGACGATTAATTTTGGCTACACCTCGGATTGGGTGATCGCGGTCGGAGATTTCGACAACGAAACGGTGCCGGCGGGTGGATTATAATCACTACCGGTCGCACAGCAGCTTGGATTAGGGTGCCCGTCAAGTTTGTCAAAGCTTTGATTTTGCCGGGAATCACTCTTTCTGAAACTATCAATATTCTTCTCTTCAATGAGCTATATTCCATTTCAAAAACTCGCGACTCAAACGTTTTTGCCTTCATTCTAATTTCTGCGTAGGAGTGGTGAAAAAGTGTGTTGAAGATATCAATGCGGCCCTAAGAGTTCACTTGGACGTGCAATGCTCTTCAGCGCAGTTCCGGTCTGAAAGCAAACGGGGCCCATGCCGAGTCAATCAGTACAGGCCCCGAAATGGTGCAAGACCATCGGCTGGTCACGCAGCCCTGTATCAACGCTCCATCACTACGGCCAGAGCTGCTCACCGAACCACGAATGCACTAATTCGCCATAATGCTCGCCGTCTTCATGTCTGTCAAAACGGTTTGTCAAACGGCAAAGTCCTGCCGGCAAGCCACGCAATCTCAGCCACTGACAGTGCCTGGTTGCAAATCAGCACCTC
>JAUWBX010000096.1 GCA_030609625.1 Phycisphaerae bacterium | reverse complement strand
GGGATTAAATTGGGTCCACTTGGAACTCGGGCCGGAGCACTTGCTTGAAAACATCGAGCATGCCGCCCGAGACGCGAGTGGACTGATCTCCCCTGTACACCTTCATAGGATGGGATGGTTCGAACAAGTTGACAGTAACGCGTTGGTCCTGGCCGGGAGCTATGGAGACATGGTAGGGCGTGCCGCATTTAGTGGCTTGCATGTGCTTGAATTGCAGCCGCATCAGCCCCTAAATCGACACGATCTAATGCGACCGGAGGCCTATTCTAAAGCGATGGCTGGCCTATCGCTAGACATTGAATGCCTCCGAAAGCGCGGCGGGCAACGACCGGAGTATGCTTTGTGCGAGCTTGAAGGACACGGTCATTACACACGGGGATTGCTGGCACAGGCGATGAATATTATTAATCGTAATTGCACCATTTACCAGGTTTTTACTAGCCCCCTTGTGTATCAGTACATGTGGTCCTTGCACCCAGCGTGCAGAACAGACGCGATTTATGCGAATCTGCTTCAACGGCTACACCCGCGTATCGCCAGTGTGCCCTGGTCACGCACCAATAGAGCAGTACGAGGAGGCACCATTGGAGCAGATCGCACGCTCTATCCGAATTTTCATAGATACCACGAGTGGATCTCGGGACCTGCGTTCGCACAACTTTACAAACTGGTCGACCCCGAGTGGTTTGAAGGTATTGGACTCTTTAGCCTCCGATCTGTTGGCCAGTTGATTAAAAAGGTGCGCACGGGTGAAGCGATGCTTGAAGACTGCGCTTTGTTCGCTTGGCTCGCAACCCTTCGGCGATTCGCTCAGCTTTTGGAAGGGTGCGGAAAACTACCTATCGCGCCTGATCTGCAGAGCTTTGGCACGCTTTCCCCAGAACATAGCGGACACCGTCACCGGAAGGGGCGATCCAAGTTCAGAACGCGGATAGGACAGAATGCTCTTATCAGCAGTGCGTTTGCACGCTTGAGGCCCGTGAGGAAGTGGTTCCTTCGTCGTCGCGCTGTCAGGCGATATCCGTACGAAATAGAAAGATGATGCCGACGACACGTGCGAGTTCTTATTAAACGGCAATTAAATAGACTAATGAGAACTTTGTAAAACGTGGTGATTAGCAGCTTAGGCCAAATTTGTATTTATATATTTGGGTGCCAGTTTAATATCACATTTTTAGTGGCGAAACCACCGCGCTCAGGCATGTCACCAAGTCATTTGGACCGTTAACACGAACGAATACAAGATGCATGTATCACTTAGGGATACTTGTGAAAAAAGGCCTGGGCTCATCAATGCGTAGCTTAAGGCTGTACCGATGACAGTAGTAGTGAAAGATCAATCCTATGATGCTTAAAACGATACTTTTTGCCCTCTTGTTTGTTTGCTTTGCCATTGGTGGGCTGATCGAACCGATCTTCGGCATCTTGGGCTACATGCTGCACTACATCGTCGGCCCGGAGCGACAATGGTGGCATGCTCCGCTTAACCCTCTCGGCCTCCGGTATTCGTTCATCCTCGCAGCCATTACCGCGGTGGGGATTGTCCTGAACCGAACTCGGCTTAGATTCGGGAAGCTGCTCATGGGACAAGAAAAGCTGGCGCTGCTGATGCTCGCCTTGATCTGGGCGCTTACGCTGCTTGGACCAGAGACGGTCGGTCGCTACACGATCACCGACCATGCCTCGATCAAAATGACAAAGGTGATGATCTTCTGCCTTATGATGACGCACGTTGTCACCCAATCGAAGGACTTAGACAAGGTCTTCTGGCTGTTGGTCGTGGGTTCGCTGATCCTTGGCCTACAGGCCTATGATGTTCCGCGACGGGCTTTTACCGGGGGCCGCCTGGATGCGGTAGTGGGCGGATCGGATTTCCTTGATTCGAACGCCCTTGCCAGCTTTATGGTGGCGGCAACTGTCATTACCGGAGTGATGTTCATGCGATCGTCCTGGCGGGGCAAGCTCCTGTCTGCGGCTGCGGGCGTCTTCTCCGTGAACACGATCGTACTCTGCCGTAGCCGAGGCGCTCTGCTCGCCTTGTGCGGGGCGGGCATCGCCATAGTCCTCATGGCCCCAAAGCGCTTCCGGATCAAGCTGATGGTGGGTATGGTTGTAGCCGCGGCCGGTCTGCTATACTTGTCAGACCCCCAGTTCCTAACCCGCATGGGGGACATATCCACACATGCAGATGCAGTCTTAGAAGGTAGAGAAGCCAGCGATCGCTCCACGATGATGCGCATCGAGGCCTGGAAAGGCGGGCTTAAGATGCTAAGTCACAACCCGTTCGGCGTAGGGCCGGGCAACTTCAATCAGAATATCGGGCGATACTCGCCAGACGTTGCGGGCATGTCGCCCCACAGCACCTACATCCAGTCCGCCGCTGATCTCGGTTTGCCCGGACTGGCCCTATTCCTGGCGATCCTGGGCAATGCGTTGTGGACAGTCAGGAAAGTAATCCGGGAGTGCGAACAGTCCGAACAGTTGCCGGAGAATCAGCGATTGACATTCCAATGGACGGCGTGCGGACTTGGCTCGGTTATCGTCGGGTACGCGACGAGCGGAATTACAGGGCACTTCCTATATTTCGAGGCCTTCTGGTGGTACCTCATGCTGCCCGTGTGCCTTCATAGATCATTAGAGAACGCTATCGAGGATTTGTCGGCATCAAATACACCTCGCGAAGCGATTGACATGGAGGCAGTCGATCAAACATAACTGTCAACATTGCATGGCTGTGCCTTTTAGGTTTTATGGTCATGCAAGTGGAGATTTTTCTGCTATAAATAAGATTTCGCTTTGCGCCATTTGAGAATTAATGAAAGGGCTGAATCTTCCATGCACAATCCAAAAATTGGAGAAAGTAGAATGATAACTATTTCTTTTGGTGGCGATTTTTGTCCATGGAATCTAACCTCACCTGAGTGGATTCAAAGCAACAAGAAAGCAATCTGGGGTGATGTCGTTGAGTGTTTTGATGGCTCAGATTACAATGTCATAAATTTAGAAGCTCCATTGACAAATTATAGTATTCCTATTTTTAAGACAGGCCCAAATATTAAAATAATTCCAGAGAGTGTTACTTTATTACAAAACGCGAAAATTAATTTAGTTACATTAGCAAACAATCACATTCTTGACTATGGGCTTGATGGATTGTTAGAGACGACAAGAGTGCTGAATAAAGGAAAAATTGAATTCGTTGGTGCTGGACAGACTTATTCTGATGCAATTAAAATAAAGTACTGCAACATTAAAGGGAAAAAAATTGGCTTTATAAACGTTGCAGAAAACGAATGGACTACAGCTTGTGAAGAACGCGGTGGAGCAAATCCATTAGATTTTATCGAGAATACCTATCAAATAAAAACGGCTAAAGAAGTATCTGATATTGTTATTGTGATAATTCATGGAGGACATGAGTTGTTCTCTTATCCTAGCCCTCGAATGATTAGACTTTATAGATACTTTGCTGATATAGGTGCATCGGCTGTGATTGGACACCATACCCATTTTCCTGGTGGCTATGAAGTGTATAATAACGTACCTATTTTTTATAGCCTAGGGAATTTATATTTTCCTCCAATAGATTCATTACAAAATACAAAAAATTGGTTAGAAGGATATATTGTTCAGCTTCAAATATCAGAAAATAACGATATTAAATTTGAATTATTTCCCTATAAAAATGAAGGTTATTGTATTCGAAAACTTCAGGGAATTGAAAAAAAAATATTCTTAACTAACTTACTTTCAATAAATAAAGTGATAGATAACCACAACCTGCTGAAAGAAGCATGGAATGAATATTTAGATAGTCGAACTGATACAGTAACTATATTATCCATTCCATGGGCACCGGTGAGGAAAGTGGCAAGAAAACTTCGCTTTGAAAAAAAAATCATCAATAAAAAACACTTATCATATATGCTTAATATTTTACGATGTGAGTCACATAGAGATGTTGTATTGGGTTTATTGAAAAGAGAATTTATGAATAACCTTTGAGATTTGAACCCTATCAATTCACAGAAGGATACCATCCTTATCAAGTTGGTCAGTTTCATTCCTGTTACATAATGCTGACTAAGACGTTTAAAAAAGATGATCAAATTCAGAGATCATAAGCCTTATATTAGTAAAGAAATTGATGCCAATACTGTACCGAGTAAGTGCAGTGTCTGTCGTTAAAAACCGTAGAAGGAAATAACGACTATAAAAAAGACAAATAAGTTTAGGATGCCAATATGTGTGGAATATGCGGAATTGTTTCTCTTAGTGAGAATCATATTTCTGAAAAAATTTTAAAAAAAATGACGCACCTTATTCATCATAGAGGGCCCGATGATGAGGGATATCTTATTGATCGCAAAGTAGGTATGGGATTTAAGAGATTGTCAATTATCGACCTTAAATATGGACATCAGCCTATGTTGAGCGATGATCAGCATGTATCTATCATTTTTAATGGAGAAATATATAACTATTTGGAATTAAAAGCTGAACTTGAACAAAAGGGGGTTAAATTTAAAACAAAATCAGATACGGAAGTGGTATTGGAATGTTATCGATATTACGGAGTTGCGGCGGTTGAAAAACTTGATGGTATGTTTGCTATAATGATCTATGATAAGGTGAAAAAGAGAGTTATTCTTCTGAGGGATAAAGTTGGGAAGAAGCCTTTTTATATATTCAGATCAGAAGGTTTTATCTATCTTTCTTCTGAACTTAAATCTTTCTCAGCAATACCTGATTTTAGGCCCAAGATTGATTATGAGGTTCTAGATTACACATTCTCTTTCAGGCACTCTCCCCGATTGTCGCCATTTTCAAATGTCGAAATGCTGGCGCATGGTCACTATATTGAAATTGAATTGGAACATAAATTGGAAAATTATAAATGCTATTTTTCTTTCACTTCTCTTATTTCTGAAGATCTCTATAGACAATATTCAGAAATGCCGGAGAAAAAAATTGAGGAAATATTTGAAGAGCATCTTGTAAAATCTGTAAAGAAACGATTAATAGCTGATGTTCCTGTGGTCAGTATAAATTCTGGAGGAATAGACTCTTCAATCATTTCTGCTATAGCAAGTAAATATATTCGGGAGATTGTTCTTTTTCATATAAATGTCAAAGGCTCATCAGAAACGGAGTATGCGAATTTATTGAAAAATTCCATGAATTCTAAAATGCATGTGATTAACTTTGATAGTGAACAGTTTTATAACTCTTTTGAAGAAGCATCTCATGCATATGAATACTATATGGTTCATCCAAATAATGTAGCAATGTACCTGTTGTCGAAAGAGATTAACAGGCAAGGCTTTAAGGTTGTTCTTGGGGGTGAAGCTGCAGACGAAATTCTTGGAGGGTACACTCATCTAAATGAGATGTTTAGAAGAAAATTATTTTATTATAAATATGCCTTTTTGAGAAACAATGTTTTTATAGAAAAGGTTTTAAAAAAAGCAGCAGCTCTTTTGCCTTTTATTTCTGTTCCCGGAGTTATAGAACCAGGTAAAATGCCTGAGCAGCAGTGCCCCAAATATATAAAAGAACAATCTTTAGTAAGGAAGTTTGAGTTTATATATAACTTCATAAAAGATGAAGATGAAAGGAGATATAAGGCTTTTGTACTCTATGATTATGTAAGGTATCTCCAACCCCTGTTTCTGCGAGGGGATAAAATGTTTAGTGCTAACAGTGTTGAACTAAGACTTCCTTTTGCAGACCTTGATTTACTTAAAATCACTTTGAATTTACCATATAAATATGTAAATGATAAAAGAATCCTGAGAAATATTGGGAAGAGATATATTCCTATTGAAATATTAAACAGACCGAAAATCGGATTTTCAACGCCCTTTTCAGTACCCGAAAAGTTTCTGCCTTTTAAATTTCATGGTCTTGCAAGCGGGGATCTTTCTGTTAGAAATCAGATTTCTCTTTTAAGTATGAAGATCTTTATTGAGAAGTTTTTTAGGGGCTGCGATGACTTATAATATATCCCATATACCAGATGGTTGCTTGGGAAATTTGCAAATATTGGCTTTAATTCGATAGTTTCTGGTGGTATGTCATGATGCCTGTATGCCTTCAAAGGAAATTTGATTATAATCTAATGGATTTATCGGCATAGGGATCACCATCTCGAGATGAGTTAAATGGGGTGATCTATTTAGATTTGGCCGACAACACAACATGACTAATAAGACATTTAAAAAACTTCATATTCTGCATGTTGTCCCAGGACTGGGACCCGGCGGAATGGAGTTGGCGATGGCACAGGTCATCTCCGGGCTCAACGACGATGGGATACGCCATTCGATTGCCTGCCTGAAGGGTGAGCCGGAAATCGCGGACCGCCTTCCCGAAGCGACGGTAATCTACTGTTTCCACGCCAGGCCTAACGAACCGCAATTGCCCTTCCGGTTAGCACGTCTTGTGCGGAAGCTCAGGCCTGATGTAATCCATGCCCGCAATTGGGGGGCTTGGCCTGACATGGCTTTAGGGCGTCTGTTCGCCTGGCCGTTTGTTCCGATGATCTTCAGCTTCCACGGACTTGGCCAAGCCGGGTACATGCCATGGCGACGCCGCATGGCCTCGAAGATCCTTGTCCATGCCATGACCCATCTATTTACCGTCAGCAGGCAATCACGCGATATGCTTGTGGAACACTGGGGCTGGCCAAAGGATAGAACTGAGCTGATTCCAAACGGCGTGGACACTCACCGTTTTTTCCCATGCACCGGCCCGCGTAGCGATCGGCTCGTGATCGGTTCAGTGGGAAATCTGCGAACAGTCAAGAATCATGCCTTGATCCTGAGGGCCTGCGCCCGACTCGTGACGGAGGGCGTGGAGTTGGAGATTCGCATCGCGGGAGAAGGCGATCAGCGCGAGTCGCTGACGCGTCTCGCTCAATCCCTGGGATTGGCGGAACGTTTAGATCTCCCCGGCCGGGTCGAGGACGTACCAGTCTTCCTGAACGGACTCGACATCTTCGTGCTCTCCAGTGACAGCGAGCAGCATCCCAACGCTCTCAACGAAGCGATGGCCTGCGGTGTCGCCTCGATCGGAACGCGCGTAGGCTGTGTCGAGGACCTGTTAGATG
>JAUWBX010000405.1 GCA_030609625.1 Phycisphaerae bacterium | reverse complement strand
AGCCGTACATCTTCAAACTGAACGGTAACGGTTATCGCGGCAAACTAAAGCTGATAATCAATCCCGACGGCGGTTCTTTCGACGCGATTAACCTGGTTCCACCTGATGCGTATTTAGCCGGCGTAGTAGGTGCCGAGATGCCCCGCTACTGGGAGCCGGAGGCGCTCAAGGCCCAGGCAATCGCTGCAAGGACCTACTGCTTCTACATCAAAAAGCGGTTCGGCGGCAACCGTAAATGGGACATGAAAAAAACAGCGGCACATCAGGTCTATCGCGGCGTCCGCGCCGAGTCCATTCAGATTTGGAACATCGTCAATCAAACAAAAGGCCAGGTCCTGGTCTGTAAACAAACCGACGGCACTGAAGATATCTTTCCCACCTACTACAGCTCAATCTGTGGCGGCTATACTGAAAACAGTAAAAATGTCTTCGGCGATTCCTTCGAACCGCTAATCGGCGTGCCCTGCCCCTATTGTAAGAACGTGGCCAAACCGAAATTTTTCTTCTGGCCCTTGATTAAATTCGATAATACTTATGTTATAACCAGGCTGTTACGAAGGTATCCGAATCTAAAACAACTCGGGGAAATCACAAATATCGAGTCAGTCGCGCCAAGTAATGAAGATTTTCCCCGATTGACTAAAATTAAGCTCACCGGCTCAAACGGCAAAAGCGATTTCTTAAGGGCTGAGGACTTTCGTTTGGCAATCGACCCTACCGGACGAAAATTGAGAAGCGCCATCTGCCAAATCGCAAAAAGGGGTGATAAATGGGAATTTTCATCCGGCAGAGGCTGGGGGCACGGCGTTGGAATGTGCCAATGCGGCGCTCAGGGTATGGCAAGACAAGGTAAAAACGCAAAACAGATACTTTCCTATTATTATCCAAGCTCAAAAATATTGACAATTAACTATTTAAAAAAATAAAAAGCAGATTTCGGTGGGGCAAGCCCCACCCTACAACCTACCATATATTACAGCAAGAGGATTTATTTACCTGTGCTGCGATAATTTATGCTATAATCCAAGCGGAGAACAATTATGGACTCAGATGAAATTAAAAAGATTTTGAGAGATTATAAATCTGTACTTGAAGATAAGTATCATGTACATACTCTTGGCATTTTTGGTTCCTATATTCACAATGAGCAAGCCGACGATAGCGACCTCGATATTCTTGTTGATTTCACGGCTCCCATAAGTCTCTTTGAATTTATCGATATGGAAGAAGAACTTTCGGAATTGTTAAATGTCAAAGTTGACCTCGTATCGCGCAATGCGCTTAAACCTTATATTGGGAGGCGTATTTTGAGTGAGGTCCAGTTGATATGAAAGACAGAGACTTACGGGATTACATTAATGACCTGATAGAAGCCTGCGAAGATATTTTATCTTTTACGAAAGGCTTGTCTTACACTGATTTTGCCGGTGACAGAAAAACACTCAATGCGGTTATCCGCAGCCTTGAAGTTATTGGTGAGGCAACCAAAAATTTACCTGCATCCTTCAGAAATAATTATCCGGATATACCCTGGAAGCAGATGGCGGGTATGCGTGACAAACTAATTCATGAGTATTTTGGCGTCGATATACAAATGGTCTGGCAGGCCATTGAATGTCATATCCCCAATATCCTTCCTTTGCTAAAAGAGATTAACGTTAATTGAGATACCCATCGCAATACATTGAAAATGGTTAGTTTCGAAGTTCTCCATACAGATTCGCTATCGGCAGCCCGGCTTGGGTTATTGACGACCGCGCATGGAGAGGTCGAAACGCCTGCTTTTATGCCAGTGGGGACTGCCGGGGCGGTAAAAGGTATCACGCCGCAGCAGCTCAAAGAAACCGGTTCCAAACTTGTCCTGACTAATACCTACCATTTATTGCTCCGGCCGGGAGTTGATGTGGTTGAAAAACTTGGCGGACTGCATAAATTTATGGCCTGGGACGGCCCGATACTGACCGACAGCGGCGGATACCAGGTGTTCTCTCTAAGCCCACTGACCAAAATCGACGACGACGGCGTTGAATTTGCCAGCCATATAGACGGGGCAAAAATATACCTGAACGCCGAAATCGCAACGGAAATTCAAAATCGGCTGGCTGCCGATATAATAACGTGCCTCGATGAGTGCACCCCGTTTCCCATCGAGACACCACAGCTTCAAAAAGCTGTCGAGAGAACCATCCTCTGGGCAAAGCGTGCTAAACAGGCGCATATCAACCCCAGCCAACTGCTTTTTGGCATCGTCCAGGGCGGAATAGACCTCGAATTGCGAACATACTGCGCATCAGAGCTTGTCAAGACAGGTTTCGACGGATATGCTATCGGCGGTTTGAGTGTGGGTGAAGGGCATGAGAATATGATAAAAACCGTTACTCATACAACGCAGCTTTTGCCGCAGGATAAACCCCGTTACCTTATGGGTGTCGGCACACCGGCGGATATTATTGCCGCCGTCAAGGCGGGTGTGGATATGTTCGATTGTGTCCTGCCAACCAGAAACGGACGAAATGCCTTTGCTTTTACGGAAAAAGGCCCCTTGCGACTGAGGAACAATGTACATATAAATGACGCCAGGCCGATTGAAGCCGATTGCGACTGTTACTGCTGCAGGAATTTTGGCCGGGCCGCCTTAAGACATTTCTTTAATTCGGGAGAAATGCTCGGCCCAATCTTAGTTTCCCTGCACAACCTAACGTTTTATCAGAGGCTAATGACCCAAATAAGACAGGCCATAAAAAGAAATGAATTTGCCGACTTGGCAGAAAGAATTGACTATTGACTATTGATTATTGATAATCTAACATCTTGCAAATAATCAAGTAATCAATCATTAAAGGAAAACGAAAATGAACAATGTATGGATATTGGCACAAGCAGATGGCACCGAGGCGCCTTCTACTATCACAGGGGAACCGGTCACCGCGGAGGATACCACAACAACGACAACGGTTGCATCCGACTCCAACGGTCCCGCACAAGAAACTCCGCCACCAAGGTCTCCTCTAATACAATTCCTCCCATTTATTTTGATTTTTGTAGTGATGTACTTCATTCTTTTTAGAGGGCCTCGCAAGAAACAACAGCAGCACAAACAAATGGTCCAAACCCTGTCAAGAAACGATAAAGTCAGAACAATCGGCGGGATTATCGGAACCGTTGTCGATATTAAGGGTGATGAGGTTACGCTGAAAGTTGATGAGTCGAATAATACAAAGATAAAAATTGCATCTTCAGCAATCGGCAGGAATGTGTCGAAAGATAAATAGTGGATGAGTAGATGAGTGGATGAGTAGATGAGTGGTTACATAAACTCATTAACTCGTATACGCATAAACTCATTAACGCAATATCGAGGAAGTTTATGAATAAGAAACTGACGCCTAAAATTG
>JAUWBX010000275.1 GCA_030609625.1 Phycisphaerae bacterium | reverse complement strand
TTCCGCGCCGGCAGGAAAGTTTTAAAAAAATTGTCTAACCCGATGGCAATCGGCCACGTTCGATATTCAACGACAGGTGCCAGCAGGTCTGCAAATTGTCAGCCGCTTTTGGCTGAGTACTCGCGTGGGCAGGTGGCGGTGGCACATAACGGCAACCTTATAAACGCGACACTGCTGCGGGACGAATATGAGGCACACGGCAGTATCTTTAAGTCCACAAGCGATACCGAGGTAATTACTCATCTACTCGCCAAGCCGACCCACGTGAGCAATTCTGACCCTTTGGCACATGTACTGAATCATCTTCAGGGAGCATATAGTCTGCTGTTTTTGTTCGCCGACCGCATTGAAGCGGCCCGGGACCCTCACGGTATCAGGCCTTTGTGTATAGGCCAAACCAAAAAAGGCGCTTATGTAGTTGCCAGTGAGACGTGCGCCCTCGATGCCATAGAGGCAAAGTTCATTCGAGAAGTCGAGCCCGGCGAAATCGTTCGGCTGGATAAAAACGGCCTGGACAGCAGATTTTTCGTTAAGCCGGGCACTATTACACCGGCTCACTGTATCTTTGAGCATGTCTATTTTGCCAAACAGAACAGCACTTTTTTCGGTGAAAATGTGCACGAGTTCAGAAAAAAACTCGGAAGACAATTGGCAAAAGAGCACCCTGTCGATGCGGACGTGGTAATACCAATACCGGACTCAGGGACATCAGCGGCAATAGGATACGCAGAGCAAAGTAAAATACCTTTCGATATGGGAATGGTCAGGAGTCATTACATAGGCAGAACATTTATCTCCCCGGAGCAGAAAACAAGGGAATTGGAGGTTAAACTCAAACTGGCTGTGGTAAAAGAAGTAGTGGACGGAAAACGCATCGTGGTAGTGGATGACTCAATCGTCCGCGGCACAACGACAAGAGGCAAAATAAGGGCATTGCGCCAGGCCGGCGCAAAACAAATTCACATGCGAGTGAGCTGTCCGCCAATCAGGTTTCCCTGTTTTTACGGTATTGATTTTCCGACCAAAAAAGAGCTGCTGGCGAATAATCGCAATTTGGAACAAATCAAAGAGTTCCTTGAAGTTGACAGTGTCGGTTATATGACGCTTGAAGGAATGCTTCAGTGTGCAGCATCGCCGGAAGACCACTACTGTACCGCCTGCTGGAGCGGGAAATACAAAATACCGGTAGATACCATAGTCAACAAGCTCTCTATGGAATGCTACCAGATGCATATGTTTGAAGACGAAGAATAGTGGATATTCGAGTTTCAGATTTATACAAAATCACAAGCCACGAAAGATGAGAAAAATATTAGCTACAAACAATCTGATGTGTGTGTTAATGCCGTCGAGAAGGGGATTTAGGAAAGAATGCGCATTTTTTTTTGGATTTTATGGAAATCGAACTTGACAAAATGAGTATTGCAGACGACAATACGGTTACATCCCTGGTGGGAGAACCATCAGGCCCCCGGACACGGAAGCATGTCCGGGCTTTTCTTTTGCGCACTCCGGATTAATCCAGATGAGCCGATATTGCAGCAACTATGCGAGAGAAAATGCTTAACCGTTGTCAATTTCCTGATAAAATGAAAATAGGAAGTACAATAATTGAAAGGCCTGATTCCTGGCGTTGACAATATCGGCCATAAAAGCATAGTGTTTTTGATTGTAGGTTGGTGATAACAATCTTTGAGTTTGATTTTGGATTTCTCAATAGATGAGCAAATATATAAGCTATGAGCAGTCTGGTGTGAGTATCGACGCCGGCGACGAGATGGTTCGGCAAATCCAATCGGCTGTTGCCGGTACATTCGGGCCGCGTGTGATTGAATCGCGAAACGCCTTTGCGGGGATGTTTCGGCTCGACTATGATGAGCGACTATTCAAGAGAAATTACAAGAATCCTGTCCTTGTGGCCTGCACAGACGGTGTGGGCAGCAAGATTCAATTAGCCGGCAAGATAAAAAAGTTCAACACTGTAGGCATTGATTTGGTTGCGATGAACGTTAATGATATGCTCGTACAGGGTGCCGAGCCGTTGTTCTTTCTCGATTACCTGGCGGTTCACAAGCTTGAGCCGAAAATGGTAGCTGAGCTTGTAAAAGGCGTTGCTGCCGGGTGCCGAGAAGCCAACTGCGCACTAATCGGCGGAGAAACGGCAGAAATGCCGGATACCTATTCGGCGGGCGATTTCGATATGGCCGGGTTCGCGGTTGGGGTTGTCGAGCGGAGGAAAATAATTACAGGCGAAACAATAAGAAAAGGTGATGTGGTTCTGGGTCTTGCTTCAAGCGGACTGCACAGCAACGGCTATTCGCTGGTTCGCAATATTTGCTTTAAGCAGGCAAAGCTTAAAATGACTGATGTGCTGGATGAGCTCGACGGTGCTGGGCTGGGCGATGTATTGTTAGAGCCGACACGAATTTATGTTCGGTCGATAATAAAACTGCTGTCGCAATACAAGGTCAAACGAATCGTTCACGGAATGGCGCATATTACCGGCGGCGGTCTGGTAGGAAATATTCCGCGAGTGCTGCCAAAAGACTGCGATGCGACTATAAAAAAATCGAGCTGGCCGAAACATAAGATATTTACGTTTTTGCAGAAGACAGGCCCGGTCGAAGAAGAGGAAATGTTCAGAGTCTTTAATATGGGGATAGGCTTCGTGCTGATAGTAGCTGAAGACTTCGCTAATTCAATAGCTAAAAAACTGACAAAATTCGGCGAGCGGGTCTATAAGATAGGCCGGATTACTACCGGGGCAGGCAAAGTAGTCCTCAAATGATTATTCGCAGTAATAATGCGAATAGGATACAATGTCCGAATCGAGGGTATTAACAGTTTTGTTAAATGTTCTAAATTGTAAACCGCGTACATCTTACACTGGAGGTAAAAAATGAGTGGTATTTTTGGAGTAGTCTCGAAGGAAAATTGCGCAGAAACCCTTTTCTACGGCACAGATTATCATTCGCATTTGGGAACTGAGTACGGAGGTATAGCGGTGCTTGGAAAGGATTTCACCCGCCAAATACACAACTTGAACCAGAACCAGTTTAAGTCAAAATTTTATGATGATTATGAAAATATAAATGGCAACAAAGGCATCGGCGTTATCAGCGACTATGAGGAGCAGCCCATTTATCTAAACTCAAGATTTGGACCGTTTTGCATAGTAACCAGCGGATTTGTCGAAAATGCTGAGGAGTTGGCAGCAAAACTGTTAAAGGAAGGAATATCTTTCAGCGAAGTAGGTAAAAGAGCGGTTAATACCACGGAGCTGATAGCAAAATTAATCAACCAGGGAAACGATTTGATAGACGGCATCGAGAAGATGTTTGAGGCTATAGAAGGCTCCTGCTCGCTCTTATTGCTGAATAAAGATGGGATATATGCGGCAAGAGACAGACTTGGATATACACCACTTATTATTGGCAGGCGGCCGGATGCGTGGGCGGTAACCGCCGAGACCAGTGCCTTTCCAAATAATGGATTCGATGTTACGAAACATATTGAACCGGGAGAGATAATTCTGATAAACGAAGATGGCATAATGCAGAAGAGTCCCGGCAGAGGAAATATAAACCAAATCTGCGCATTTCTCTGGATATATACCGGTTTTCCTGCGTCAAACTATGAAGGAATAAATGTAGAGATAGTCAGGGAAAGATGCGGGCGCTGCCTTGCAAAACGCGATAAGGATATTGAGGTTGATGTGGTCTCAGGTATTCCGGACTCCGGATGTGCCCATGGATTAGGATATGCGATGGAATCAGGCAAGCCATTCAGGCGCCCCCTTGTTAAATACACGCCAGGATATGGTAGAAGTTATACGCCGCCTTCACAGCAAACACGCGATCTCATCGCGAAGATGAAACTTATCCCCATTAAAGAGGTAATTGAAGGTAATAGCATTGTTGTGTGTGAAGATTCTATAGTGAGGGGAACGCAGCTTAAAAACTTCACTATAAAAAAACTCTGGGATTGCGGCGCCAAACAGATACACGTAAGACCCGCCTGCCCGCCTCTGATGTTTCCCTGCAGGTTCAATCTTTCCACACGCTCAATTCACGAGCTTGCCGCCCGTAAAGCTATTCAGTCTCTGGAAGGCCATGACCCGGAAGATGTATCAGAATATATGGACGCAAATTCTGAGAAATATAAAAGAATGGTGGAATGGATTGCCAGGGATTTAGATGTCTCAACACTCAGATATCAGACCGTCGAGGATATGGTTGAGGCTATCGGACGACCTAAAGAGGATCTATGTCTTTATTGCTGGACAGGCGAGTGCCCAAAATCAGCACGTCCAAAAGCGGCGAGAACGATAGATATCGTGGAAGTAAAGCCGGATGCAACCAGGACAACAGAAGCAAAGGTCGAACTCTAATCCTGATTTTGTAAGGTCCTATTGATGTTTGAATATACAATGGAACAAACGTATTGTCACTCCTGCGTAAGCAGGAGTCCAGGAAACACTGATGAAATGGCTGGATTCCCGCTTTCGCGGGAATGACAC
>JAUWBX010000453.1 GCA_030609625.1 Phycisphaerae bacterium | reverse complement strand
TATTTTGTAAGCAGCTCTACCATCAGATTCCAGAAGCGTTCCTCATCAATGGCCAAAAGGATGCGGGCCTTTTGTGTACCGGCTGGTCCTTGTTTGTGATAGCTGAGGCTTCGACCGTAATCCAGGCCGTAATCCGAATTGACATCGACCCATCGAGTTTCTTCTTCGACAATTAACGCCGGTTCGATAACAACCGCAGCGGCGATGGTATCCCAAACCAATCGAGTATAGTCAGGGTCTTTTTCAAATCTTGGCCCGTATTTCTCCTTAAACATCTTTGCAATTGGTGTCCTTACAGCGGTAATGCGTTCAAAAACTTTCTTGTTCAACTTATATTTCTCACAGACATCTAATCCTACGATGAGTTGTTCGGCAAACCGGGCCCGAACAGACATTTTGGCCGCCTCCGGGTCAAACCACCAATTGAACTCGGCTGACGGGGTCGTATTGCCCGGTGTATCAAATGCTCCTCCCATATAAACAACCCTTTTTATGAGGGGAATAATCTCTGGAGCCTTTCTTATCGCAATTGCCAGGTTCGTACATGGGCCTATTGGCATAACGGTCACTTCTCCTGGATTGGCCTTGATAGTATCAATCAGAAAGTCCACTGCGTGCTTATCTACAGGCTTTATTCTTGGGTCGTTTCCAAATTCCTTGCGATATACGTCAAGATACGATGCTGGTTCAGGCCTGCTAAAACAGCCGATATAGCTTGAGCTGTAACCAAACATCTTCCGCTCGAGTTCCAGGGTCTCGTATCGTCCTGCTCGAAGTGGATAACGTATTCCCAAGGCCACTGGAACGTCCGTGCGATTTAGCACCTCAAGTTGACCAAGGGCGTATGCAGTTCCCTCTGAAACCCAGGTGTTTCCGGGGACTATCGTCACACCGAGCAGCTCTATATTCGGATGGTTTGCGAGCATCATCATCGCTACACCATCGTCATACAAAGCGACCATATCGCTATCGAGAATAACTTTCTTTTTGGCCCCGGCGACAGAATCAAGAGCCGCAAGCAGCAGTGTTACTCCAACAAGCACAATACCCAGGCGTTTTATAGTAAACACGGTCTTATTCCTCCTTTTAGTGCTATCCTGAATCAGGGAGATTCAGGAATATATATGAACTAAAACTTCCCTTTGATACCTGCTCAGTTACGCCACTGAGTCTCATCTCTAATAAAATATCAAGTCTGTCTCGAAAATTCAAGCTTTCTTGCTGCACATCCCCACATAGATGCTGACAGTAATCAACCAGAGGGCGAACGAACAGTATATAGACCGGAGATGGGGGGTCAGGGGCACCGACTTTTATTTGGACCGCCGGACTTTGAGTAGGAAGGAGGGGGCCAGACTGCTCATCTGACTCCCCCCAAAATCAATACTAACTTTCTTGGATTTCTACCGGTGTTTCTTCAGACTCTTCCACCGGAGTTTCTTCGGACGCCTCATATTGTATCTCTTGAGGCTCTTCGGACACTGCCTGTTCTAGCTCTTCGGGCGATGTCTGTTGTGGCTCTTCTGGAACCTGAGGTTTTTCTTCGAAATCCATAATTTGTCTCCTTTCGCAGATAAATAAAAATCAACTTAATTTTCAATAAGTATCCATCGGTGTGTTCGGGCTGCAACTTTATCAGAATATAGGACTAAAATGGCTGTGAATGTTTGCTTACAGCCGTTTTTTAATCATTTGACCCAGATCGCGAGAGGCGAATCCAAAGAGAACTACGAAGGCATCGGGCTTTGCAGCCGGACGCAATAGAGCGGGTTATTTGGATAGGCTCTTAATCTCCATAAAGCCCGCTATGCTCTTACTGCTCGGCTTGCCCCGTAGCAATGTCAAAGACTGCTTTATGCTGCGAGGCTTGGGTGAAGTGATGGTGGACGCAAAGTTACATTGTAGCGAGTTTTTGTTCTACTATGGAGTTGGGGAGTCCCTGTTCGGCTGGTTTGAATGGTAGAGGTTGAGTGAACTGAAGAGCAATGCGATGGATGGAGCTATTTACTTTTTCTACTCTGCAAATTCGACCTGCTCGGTCGAATCTTACCATGTCGTAACTGCCATCTGTGCCAAAAAGTGGGACGTCGAGCCGGGTTGTAATCTGCTGCCCGGTAACAAGAGAGTCTTCCTTAGCTACGCAGCAGGTAAATCCTATGCCGCCACTTGAAACATCTACCATCCGGCCTTTGTAACGAGTTTTGTTAATGCTTTGGGAATACCACATCGGACGGCGATAATACAATCTTTGCTCTCTTCTTCGTTCGTTGAATCTTGTCTGCTTAAATTGTTTTATCTCGGCACTCTCCTTTGGTTTGTTGTCGTCAGGATGTTGATTGTTTGTAACCTGGTTTACCTTTTGTACAATCAGTTTCCATTCCTTATCGCTGAAACCTTGTTCAAGGCAGTTGGCGGGCACGTACGCTACGAATTTTGCGCCTTTAGGCATGACTATTCTTGCACCGCAGACCAGCTTTGAGTTGTATATGTAAAGGTTCAACGGAGCTGTTGTTACCTTTGGTCTATTGTTAATTGCCTCTGTTATCAATCGTTCAATCTCAGGAGAGTTCATTTTGTTCTCCAAAATCTTTTTGGCTATGTTCGTCTTTATTATCGGCTCAGAACGTGTGCTACTTTGGGGTTTTTTAGCGCACTCGCAACCCTTTATTCATTGCTCTCGAAGGCTGCTTACGCCAATTAACAGAATCTCACAGACCCCCCCACCACCAGTTTTCAATTTACTCTGTAGAAAAGACCTCGCTAAAAAACAAGTTAAATTTAACCACCAATTAACACGAACGGACACGAATAAAAAAATATAAATCAGTGTAAATCGGTG
>JAUWBX010000343.1 GCA_030609625.1 Phycisphaerae bacterium | reverse complement strand
GGCGATTACGACCTGTTCGGGATACTTGGTTTTGACTGCATCGGAATATTCAGTTTGTTTTTGCATTGCTTTTCTCCGTAACTGGTTTTATATTTAGCGCGTAAAATTCAGTATATAGCGCATAGGTTATAGAAAAGACCGAAGAACGTAAAGCGAAAAACGTCGCCCCTTCGGCAAGCTCAGGGCAGGCTTGCCGGCGACGGCTAAACGAATAGGAAACACCCGTGTCGATTTCAATATGGTTTCAACGCCATAATCAGTTTTAACAAGGAGAAATAAATGGACACAATAGGTTTTGTCGGTAGTGGGAATATGGCTGAAGCTATGATAAACGGTGTTCTGAAGGCCAATGTTTACAGGCCTGGTAAGGTTTTTGTTAGTGATGTCCGGCCTGAAAGACTTGTATATCTGCGTGAGCACTACGGTGTAAGGACGGCGGAGGATAACGCGGAACTGGCCTCGAAAGCAGATATTCTGGTTTTGAGCGTCAAGCCACAGAATATGTCTGAAGCACTGCAAAGCGTAAAAGATGTTATCAAACCAGACGCACTTGTTATATCCATCGCGGCAGGTATAAAAAGCACCAATATCGCAGCGGTGCTTGGTGATGTGGCAATAGTTCGCGTTATGCCGAACATGCCGGCCTGGGTTGATGAAGGCGCCAGCGTGTTATTCGCCAATGAGAAAGCAAAAACAAGAGTGGAAATAGCACGGCTGATTTTTCTCTCGGTTGGCAAAGCCATTGTGATTGAGGATGAAGGTCTGCTTGATGCAATTACGGCGGTAAGCGGGACGGGACCAGCTTACTTTTTCCTTTTGATGGATGAGATGATAAGAACAGGTATCAAACTTGGTCTGCCAGAAGATGTGGCGAGAGATTTGGTTCTGCAGACTGGTAAGGGTGCCACGCTTTTAGCTGAGAAGGCAGCAGAGGAAGGTGAGGGCCCCGGCCATCTTGTTGAGCGGGTTGCCACTCCAGGTGGAACAACCGAAGCGGCGTTTAAGGTTTTTAGCGATGGCAAATTCGGTCCATTGGTGGCATCTGCCATAAAAAAGGCATTCGAAAGAAGCCGGGAACTTTCCGGTGGTTAAAAGGCCCGCTGCGGCCTCATAACGAGGCGGTTATTCGGATAGGCTCTAAATTATATCGGTTTATGAAGCGTATTGGAGAAAAATGAACAGCACGCGAAGCAAAACTATAAGAAAGTTGGAATTGGCCGCTTTTAGAAATGAAAAGGTTTTTCCGGGCTGTGACGACCCTGAGGTAAAAGAGTCATTTCCTCGTGCAGTTGCTCAGGTCAGGCAAGAATTAGGTAAAACCTATCCTCTGTTCATCGGTGGTAAGGAAGTATTTACGGATGATACTATTGATTCAATAAACCCAGCGGAGCCGGATGAAGTGATTGGCCGAGTGTGCCAGAGCGGTACGAAAGAAGCGGAAGAGGCACTTACAGCGGCAGAAAAAGCTTTTCAAACCTGGCGGGATACTTCACCAAGTGAACGGGCAGAATACCTGGTTAGGGCGGCTGCAATCGTTCGTAAGCGAATATATGAATTCTCTTCATGGCAAGTTCTGGAAGAGGGCAAACAGTGGGCGCAGGCCTACAATGATTTGTGTGAGGGGATTGATTTTCTGGAGTATTACGCCCGTGAGATGCTGCGTCTGGGTGAGCCGCAGGATATGGGCAGTTACAGCGGTGAAATCAATCAATACTTCTATCAGCCCAAAGGTGTTGCAGTTGTCATTTCACCGTGGAATTTTCCATTTGCTATCAGTTGTGGTATGTGTTCTGCTGCTATCGTTAGCGGCAATTGCGTAGTTTTCAAGCCCTCCAACCAGTCGCCTGTGGTTGGGCATCAGCTCGTAGAGATATTCAGAGAAGTGAGTCTGCCTGAGGGCGTTTTCAATTATACTCCCGGGCGTGGTTCGGTTATAGGTGATTTTCTGGTGGACAGTCCGAAGACGAGTATTATCGCTTTTACCGGGTCTATGGAAGTTGGCCTTAGAATCATAGAAAGAGCCGGGCGTACGCCCCAGGGGCAAAGCTCGGTAAAGAAAGTTATTTGCGAAATGGGCGGCAAAAACGCCACTATAATTGACGATGATATTGATATCGACAAGGCGGTGAGTGGGGTAATCTATTCGGCATTCGGCTATCAAGGGCAGAAGTGCTCGGCGTGCTCGCGTGTTATCGTGGTTGACGCTATATACGATAAGTTCGTCGAGCATTTGCTTGCATCCGTTCGCAAGTTGAAGATAGGGCCTGCCGAAGAGCCTGGAAATTATATGGGAGCAGTTATCGATGAATCTGCTCAGAAAAAGATTCTGCAATATATTGAGCTTTCGAGAAAAGAAGGCAATATTCTTTATTGCAGCGAAGTGCCGAGTAAAGGCTTCTATGTTCCGCTGACTATTGTGGAAGGTATCCGTCCTGAAAACCGTCTGGCTCAGGAGGAAGTCTTTGGACCGGTGCTGGCCGTTATGCGTGCCCGGAATTTTGAGCAAGCTCTCGAATGGGCTAATTCAACGCGATTTGCCCTGACGGGCGCGGTATTCAGCCTCAATCGAGAGCATCTGGAAAGATGCCGCAGGCAGTTCCGGGTGGGTAATCTTTACTTCAACCGCAATTGTGTCGGAGCTATGGTGCAAATACAGCCTTTCGGTGGTTTTAAGATGTCCGGGGTAGGCACCAAAGCCGGCGGCCCCGACTACCTACTGCATTTTATGGATCCTCGTTCGGTGACCGAGAATTAGGCCGAACGGGAAGGCATTTTGAAACCCGTATTTAGAGCCTATCCCAATAACCCGCTCTATTACGGCCGGCTGCAAAGCCCGATGCCTGCGTTGTCGGCCAAAAACGTTCTCAGCGTGGAGAAAACCACGCCTCCGAGCCTTTTTGGCCTGCCGCCTTGGCCTCGGACTTTTCGCTCGGCCTCATAACGACCCGGTTATTCGGATAGGCTCTTATGTTTATTCGACGATGATTGCCTCGACCGGGCATTCGTCGGCTGCCTGCTGAACGGCATCCTCGTGCTCGGCAGGAAAATCATCGACGATAACCTGGACCACCTCGTCGCCCATTTCGAAGACTTCAGGACAGGTATCCACACAAAGCCCGCAGGCAGTGCAGGTGTCTTCAATTCTAACTTTCATAATAATCCCCTTTTTTGATTGATTATTTATTATTGATTTCTTATTATCGGAAAAGACATTAAAAATAGTCAATAGAAAATAGTCAATAGTAAATAGAAAATAATAAATAGTAAATTGAAAATGCCTTATACTGTTCTTGCAAGAAAATACAGGTCGCAAACGTTCGATGATGTCATTGGCCAGGACCCTATCGCTCAGACGCTGAAGAACGCCATAAAGACCGACAGGGTCGCGCACGCCTATCTTTTTGTCGGCACTCGCGGGGTCGGTAAGACTACTATGGCGCGAGTGTTGGCCAAAGCGCTCAATTGCCTTGCCGTCGATGAGCCAACCACAAAGCCGTGCTGTAAGTGTGATAGCTGTGTTGCGATAAACATCGGCGAAGATATCGACGTCATCGAGATAGACGGTGCATCAAACAATAGAGTCGATGAAATTCGAGAGCTTCGTGAGAATGCGATATACCGGCCTGCGCGTTCAAGATTTAAGATTTACATTATCGACGAAGTTCATATGCTCACTGTTTCCGCTTTCAATGCACTTCTCAAAACATTGGAAGAACCGCCCAGCCATATCAAGTTTATTTTCGCCACCACTGAGCCGAACAAGGTCATCCCGACAATCCAATCGCGATGCCAGAGATTCGATTTCAACAATATAGTGCCGGCCTCAATAGCCGGGCAGTTGAAGTCCATACTCAAACAGGAAAAGATAAAATACGAAGAGGATTTGGTCCTGCCATTGGCGAAAATGGCAAACGGCTCGATGAGAGATGCCCTGAGT
>JAUWBX010000049.1 GCA_030609625.1 Phycisphaerae bacterium | reverse complement strand
ATACCCGCGATTGGGACAAAGTTCAATAAAACTCAGGACCTTGGCCCTGAGAGTCAGAAGAACGAGGCTTCAGGTAAATACAAAGGCTCGGTCTGTTTTTATTTCGAAGCTGGACCATAACATATGAGTGGAATGCCTAACGGTGGACTGAACGTCTGAATAATCCATAGGACTCGAATGTTGAAAATGGAGTAGATTAAGGAACCTGATTACGAAAGTTGCGCTGATTCTACCTATGGTTGCAGTGACGGTCGGCTGCAAAAAGCAAAAGAGTAAGCAATGAAAAGAACAATCTCTTGAACGGAAGTATCTTATAGTTTTGTAGCTCATCATTGGCACGACATGCAGACGTTGCAAAGTTGATAGAAGTCAAGAACGCATCAGACTTGCCCTATAACTACTACCGTTTTGTGCTTTCATCCCTTTTCTCCTTTGTCGCAACTTCTTAGGCTGGACCCACCCAGTCAACCAGGAGCGCACCTGGCCGCGCATGAAGCACCCCGGAATGGCCCCTTTTTCGTGACTTGAGACCTATATCCTTATCATAAAGACTGGACCAGTTTGGGGGAGCAGGCCAGAGCAGTGATTTATGTCGTTGTTTTAGCACGAGCCGATATTTTCAATCCAGTCCCCGCCTTTTGAGTAAGGCATCAACTTTGGGTTCACATCCTCTGAATTTAATATATTGAGCCATCATATCGTTGCTTCCCATTGAAAGAACATTTTTTCTGAATGAAGCGGCCAGTTCCTTATTAAACAGATCAGTTTCCTTGAATGCCTGGAATGCATCAGCGTCAAGAACCGCGGCCCAGATATAACTGTAATACCCGGAAGAATAGCCTCCGCTGGAAAATATATGGCCGAAATTTGTACTTTGATAGCGGGATTCAATCTCAGGTATCAATCCAATTTTATCCATTGATTCTTTTTCAAATTTTGCGGCATCCTGTTCAGTTGTATCTGTGAGTACGTGCCAATCCATATCCAGGAAAGAGGCAGCCAGGTACTCAACCAACATAAAGCCCTGATTAAACTGTTTGGCGTTTTCAAGCTTATCGACCAGTTCCTGTGGAATCGGCTCGCCGGTTTCATAATGAAACGCATAGGTTTTCAGTACGGCAGGATCCTTTGCCCAGTTTTCCATAATTTGCGAAGGAAGTTCAACAAAATCTCTCGGTACTCTTCTCGAGCCGCTATAAGTCGTATTTCCGAATAGACTGTTCAACCCATGGCCTAATTCATGGAACAGTGTTTCCACTTCATTTATACTCATTAAGGAAGGTTTATCCGCAGTTGGTTTTGCAAAATTACCAACGTTGTAAACCAATGGCGCAATGAAATTGCTGTCAATGTTGGACTGGCTTCTGAACGAGCTCGACCAGGCGCCACTTCTTTTACCGTCACGCGGATAATAATCAGAATAGAAAATACCCAGATGTGTTCCATCAGCTTCCAGAACCTCAAATACTTCAACGTCCGGATTATAAACCTGAATATCATTCCTTTTAACAAATTCTATTCCGTACAGTTTCTTGGCCACATCAAAGGCGCCCCTGCGAACATTTTCCATTTTGAAATAAGGGCGAAGCATAGCATCATCCAGGGCATATTTTTCTTTTTTCACTTTTTCGGCATAATACCACCAGTCCCAGGTCTGCAGTTTGAAATTATGGCCTTCCCTATTGATGATTGCCTGCATATCCGCAACTTCCATTTTCGATCTTTTTAAAGCGGGTTTCCAGAGGTCGTATAGAAACTTGTAAACGTTCTCCGAGTTCTTTGCCATATTTCTTTCAAGAACGAAATCAGCATGGGTTTTATAACCCAACAAATTCGCCTTGCTAACCCTGAGAGAAGCAATCCTGGATATCAGTTTCTTATTATCAAATTCGTCGTTGTTATTGCCGCGATTGACATATGCTTTGAAAACGGTTTCACGTAGGTTGCGTTTTTCCGAATTCATCAGAAAGGGAATAAAACTTGGTTTCTGAAGCGTAAACACCCATTTGCCCTCCATGCCTCTTATTTTTGCCATTTCAACGGCAGCTTGAACAACTCCATCCGGCAGACCGGCAAGATCCTCATCCTTATCTATTACCAGCCCGATGGCATTGGTCTGTTTCAGATGGTTTTGCCTGAACTTGACGTAAAGATTACTCAACTCTTCATTTATGTTTCTTAACTTTTCTTTATCTTCATCATTAAGATTAGCTCCGCTTCTGACGAAACCCAGAAAATAGTTTTCCAGCAGTGTGTTTTGTTCGGTGGTAAGCCCAAGACTTTCCTTCTTATCATAGATTTGTTTTATTTTTGCGAAAAGTTTTTCATTTAACTTGATATCGTCATTGTGTTTAGTCCGTAATGGTGCGACTTCCTTTGATATATTCTGTAATTCATCATTTGTGTTAGCGCCGTTAAGGCAGCCGAATATTCTGCTTACTCTATCGAGCAGCTCTCCGCTTTTTTCCAATGCGTCAATAGTGTTTTTAAAGGTCGGCTCTTCTTCACGATTTACAATCACCTCAACCTCAGCTTTTTCGGCTTTCATGGTTTCGAGAAATGCCGGCATAAAATGCTCGTCTTTAATTTCATCAAATGGAGGTGTCTGAAATGGTGTGTCCCACTCTTGTAATAGCGGATTCTCCGCTTGAATGCCGCAGCCAATAGTCAAAATAATTAAAGTAAAAAGGTACATCATTTTTTTCATCTTTATCATCCTTTCATTTGATAATTAATTCTTCGGAACACTGTGTACTTGTCAAGGGCTGATAGGACCGTGTGATATCAAGTCTATCCCTTTTAAATAATTAGCAGTTACATCCTGAACCATTATACATTACTTTTCGATCCAATGGCAGCATGCTGGACATAAATATTGATTGATTTGGTGTATAACAAGCGAACCATCAGTGGTCCAATCTTCTCTTGCAATCACCGGCTGAGTCTCCTTTTTCAAGAGCTGAAAAATACCGCGATTTTTCGGTGACATCGTGTCACCAAAATGTCTCCACGAATGTTAATTTTGCCTATATCAAGTCCGAATAAATGTCAATTTTTTACGAAAATACAGATATTTTTGACAATTTTCAGTGTGAAATCGTATTAAGTATCCGGAGGTCTTTAAAGTACACTTCCGACGCCGAAAAAATATGCACAAATCAGTTCTCAGAAATCAGTTCCCATTCTTTCAACTGAAACATGATAATAACCAATCAGAATGACTAATCTTTCACGAGAGACAAACTCTGACCGTCCGGTGCACAATAACGCCAGGAATCTATCCGATTGACGGTCTTGACTTGGCCGTCCAGAAATACCGCGTTCACCACGCCATCTTCCATATCCGAATTCCGAGCCAAGTGAAACGTGCCGAAACTGTCCCACTGCTGATAGTTGCACATGGCGGTGTCGTTGAAGGCATAGCTATTATAGGGTGAGGTGATCCAGAGATTTTCCTCACCAAAGAAGAAAATTTCGGCATGACGTTTGATGCTGGCTATATTTTTATCACTGAGATAGGAATTCATGGAGTAATTGTAATTCGTTTTAATGGGTATGCCCTCGACGTGTTCGGGATGAAAAGGGCCGAATATGTTCGCGATTCTGGGAAAGGACGGGCAAATGTGAATATCTTTCCCTTTCAAATAGGGCCAAAAGGGGCCGGCGTACTGGGGATGTTTGACCAGGTCCCAATCAGGATTGTGCCACCGACAGTACCGATGGGGTTCGTTGCGATAGGTTCGTTGACTGTAAAAACTGGTCCAGGCATTGGGCATCTTACCGTCATTATCATCAGCGTACATGAATGCCATAAGGCCATAGGATTTAAGGTTTGCTTTGCAGGCAACAAATCTCGCCTGTTTTCTGACACGATTCAAGGACGGCAGCAGTATAGCCATTAGTAATGCTATTATGGAAATAACAACCAAAAGCTCTATTAAAGTAAATCCCTTGCGACGGTGGCGAGTCATACTGCAAAATCCTCCCAATAAAATCAGTAACTCTATTAACCGGGATTTCCTATATACTTCTCTGAAATACTCCTGCGAGCTTCAAATCTTATAATAACGTAATTTCATCTCAATTTCAACAATTTTCAGTAGCTTAAGTATACCATAGAAGTCGATTGTAAGCACGATCTTAATAAATATGGCCAAAATGGAAATCCATCGATAGCAGATCCTACGTTCTACGGCCAAAATATGCCTCTGAGATATGTTGAGGATTATCTTGAAAATTGGTGTGTATTATTGTTCTGTGGTCTGTTCCATTTCTGAAGTTAATAGGACCAATCCTACCAACTCATCAGTCACACACGACAGCACCTTCCCACGAGTTGAAAAACACAGCAATTTTCGGGTGACAGCCTGTCTCCATTTTGACACTACAAACATTGATTTTGCCTAAATCGAGTCTGAATAAATGTCAATTTTTTGCGAAAATATGAATATTTTCAATAATTTTAAGTGTGAAATCGGATTAAGTAGCCGGATGAAAAGAAATATATCAATCATATGATTCTTTTGAGGATATTTACCAGCTGTCCAAATCGGATGTGCCCATGGCTATTTGACGCACCACAAGCGGCGATAGAACCTTCAGACTTGCAGGATCTGTTACTCCCAGCAAAACTTTACTGACGGAAGGGTGCAGGTAAGCCAGTTGGAAGCAAGTATAGCAAGGTCGACGAAATCAACTCTGCAGTCACCATTTAAATCGCCAGGGACAGACTCTGTGCAAACCAGTTGGAGGACCTCATCTTGGCTCAGTGCATAGTCGTAGATGCGCACCTCGTCGATTAAGCCGTCCCACTCGCCGCGCTGCAGCCAGCTTGCCCGAGTACCTACCGATCAAGAGATTCTGAGTGTTGGTCGCTACGCCCCCACTATAAGCCGCAGGGCTTGCGGTGTTCTGCCCACCGTCTATATATATACGGATATTCGCCCCATCGTAGGTCCCACAGACGTGATGCCATTCACCGGCAGGGATGTTAGCATCTGAGTCAACATAATGTTCATCAGTAACGGCAAAATGCATTCTTCTTGTGTCGTACAAGGTCTCCAGCCTCCAAGCAGAAAAACCCTTGTTGACAATGCTCGTCCAATCTCCCGGGACCGTCCTGATTTTTATCCAGGCCGCAACAGTGATTTGGTTGGTGAGGTCGAAAAGTGCGCTACTCCCGCAATTCACATAGTCGCCGTCACCATCAAAGTTAAGTGCTACGCCTAGGCCGGGAGGACCTTCTACCCATTGCGGGTCACCGACCAGTGTACCATGAAGATCATTGCAGGAAGCATCGTGGGCAATGAGCCCGTGGCCTTCATCAAAGTTCCAGTGCGCCACCAATCTCGACATGCAGTTGATGCTCACGGAGCCAAACTTACCCGTGCACAGCGCACCAGAATTCTGCGACATAACGACCAAGCCGCAGAAGACTTCCCTGCCCATAGCAATAAACTCGGCACCTACCGGCGTCCAAGCAACGCCGTCATCGGTTGCATAACCCTGCAACGTATTCCCTTGTCGCATTAACCGAACCCAATAAGGCGTGGTGACGGTCGGCCCCGAAGTCTGAAATGATGCACCTCCTGTCTTCAGCCGCCTCTCGAATCCTATACCATCCCCAAGCATCAGCACCACCATTGAATGTTTGGAATCGCCGTCAAGCGTCTCTCGGATCATCACACCTGCCTTGGCAAATGTATCTGGCCGATCGATGCTGCGGACTTTCGCCGTTATCATGAAATCACCGCTCCGGCACTGGTAAACGTAGCGGAATTGGTCCCACGTGTCACTGATGTCCGAACCATCCCCTATAATGGTGAAGACGCCACCGCGACCGTCATACGAGGCACTCCCAGTTAGATTGGGTCCGCCTACATCATAACTCTGCCATCCTATAGGTAACTGACCCGATGCGTTAGCGGCCAGCCCCAGGCCCAAAGTGAAAACACAAATGAGTAGAGTTGTCTTCTTCATCTTAACATCCTTTCAGAAAGTGCCCATTTCGATGCCGCAAACTGTGCGCACCTTTATGCGCTTAGCTTTGTCTTTACGAACATCTCGCTGATTGAGCGCCATTTGGATTTCTCCTCCAATTCTGCTCTCCCACTTGCGACATGTCCAACTCAGGTCTTTATGGCGATGCCGAATTACCGACTTTCATCCGGATTTATCAATGAAGTAAGCTCTCTGGCGACCCTTGAAATAACCGGTTTCCACTCTCCCCTCTCGGCCTGCCGAAACAGGCGCATAGTGGGATACCAGCGAGTCCTGTCACCTTCAAGACCCCACCTCCAGTCAGGCGTGGTGGGCAACATAGTCCACACCTCAATGCCCAAAGCTCCGGCGAAGTGAACTGTTGAATTGTCCACAGAGATTACCACATCCATCGCTGCCACCTGGGCGGCAAAACCTTCTAAGTCCCTGAGAGGGTCGATCCTCTCATCTTTCAAAATCTCCACACCGAACCGCTCATAGGCCGCCTGCAACTGCCTCGAGCATTCACCGTATTGCAGATTCACAAATCGTGCTCCCTTGACCTTCAATATAGAGCCCCAATGCTCTAATCCAATAGACCTTTTCTGTCCTTCCTGGCTGTTCCCGCTTCTGAAGCTTATCCCAACCAGCACAGCATCTCCATCGGCTTTGTATTCGCTGCGAAACCGCTCGCGCTGCTTCTCGTCGGGGACCATAAAGGGATTCTGAAAGCCCATGGAATTCGGAGACAATCCCAGCACGCGGGGGATAGAGGCCATCGGAATCTGATGGGTAATTAACGCCTCTTTGAGCAAAGGCGCCGGAGGGTCGCTCCGTTTAACAACAATGACCCCTGGAAAGCTCCTCTGAAGAAGCGGTACTAAGCGCTTATCACATTCGACAACCACGTCAATACCCTGCGACAGTATATGCCGGATGAGCCCTGAAAACTGCACTTCGTCTCCGATACCCTGTTCGCCCCATACGAGCAGTTTTACCGGACCTTCCACAGAACCATTCCACCACTGCTGCCAGAAACCTCGCAGAGGTGTGGAAAAACCGGCATGTCTCCAGCGCCATTCGTATTCATCCCATCCCTGCTCGAATTGAGCCTTCAGCAACAGAACAAGCGCTCGATTGTGATGGGCCTCTGCACATTCAGGGTCAATAGCAATCGCCTTTTCAAAGGCGGTGTTTGCTTCAGAGAATCGACCCAGTTCCATCAACGCGGTACCAAGATTGTTGTGGGCTTCCACGCAGGACGGACGCATAACTATAGCCTTTTCGCTTACACTAACAGCCTCTTCAAAGCGCCCCTGCCGGTTAAAAAGAACACCCAGATTATCGCGGAATTCGGCTGAATCCGGGACCAGGCTTACCGCCTTTTGCAGATTCCCAACCGCCTCTTCAAATCTACCTTGAGCAATCAGCACCATACCGAGATTGCTCAGGGCCTCGGCATATTCGGGGTCAAGGTTTACCGCTTTCTCGTATGATGCCATCGCGTTTCCCAAATCTCCCTTTTTCTTCAGCGCCAGCCCGAGATTGTTGTATGCCTCCTTGAAATCACCCTGCAGGTGAATTGCCTGCCTGCAGGCGGTTACTGCCTTATCCAGACGGCCCAGCGTCATCAGCGCAACACCAAGGTTATTGTGCGCTTTTGCAAAATCCGGCCGAATTTGAAGCGCCTTGCTGAACTCCGAAACAGCCTCGTGAGACTTTTGGAGCTTATGCAGCGCTATTCCCAGGTTGTTATGGATGTGGGCATGCCCGGGTGCTTGCCTGATGGCCTCCCGCAGAAGCTGTACCGCTTCGGTATATTGGCCTCTTTGACTAAGAAGAGCAGCGAGCAACTGCATCGCATTGACTTGGTGTGGAACCTTCTGAAGGACCAGTTGGCAGAGTTGTTCAACCTCCAACAAACGGCCGATATCGTAGTAGGAAAACGCGAGGTCCAGAGCTTGCTCAACAGTCAATCCGGATAAAGAACTGCTGGAGAGAGTTTCCCTACTGTCCCCGTCGGTTTTCCTGAACTGGCGGGCATTGTTCTCATTCTCTCTGTCGTTGTTCGGTAACAACGGGAGTCTCCCATTTGCGACGTGCGGTCTCGATAGATCTTAGAAAAGCTTTTTTTATTGCCTGAACTATACTCTATTATGAAACTTCAAACAAGAAATATCCTTCATTATCAATACATTTATAGATTAAGAACATTTCCTAAGATTAAGAATATTTCCCGAATGTCTATAGCAACAATCCACAAATTCCAGTACAGATTGTCCGATAATTCAACAAATTTTTCCACTTTTTTCGCCGTTTTTAACAGCCTGTCTGCTATATCAGTCCCGATTTCATCCGAATTACCGGTCCAACGATTTTACAAGTACTTACGTCAAAAAAATCCCT
>JAUWBX010000015.1 GCA_030609625.1 Phycisphaerae bacterium | reverse complement strand
AATCTACAACATCAGATTGGCACAGGGTTAGACCACATCTACTGCTACATCGTGAAATCGGTCAAAAACAAGAATTCTTCTCTGCAACAGCAAGGTTGTGGACCTAACTGGCAAGGAGGATTGATTACGCTGTGTACTTGTAAGCATTACATGAGAACCTTTCTAGATTTAAACAGTTGGAAGGGAACCTGGATAGCAGGCTTTACTACTGCCGATGCCGGCAATGGCAGCAACACCATTGTATACTTGATGAGAGTAGAAGAGGCTTTTAATTCTCATCATGATATGTGGTATGCTTTGCCTAATGAAACCCGATGGGCTAAAGACGCTCATGGACAGGACAATGGATGGTCAAATGACTACGGGCTTTTTCATGCTCCGTCCGGCGACAGGTTGGGAAATGAACCATAGTCAAATGACTACGAGCTTTTTCATGCTACAAAGCTGAATGCTGGATTCACAAAAAGGGAAAAACCTTTATTTATTGGGCTTTGATTTTTGCAATTATTGATAAGCCAATCAAAATGGTGTGCAATGCACACTCTACCTTTTTAAATGATTATTGGGATTGATTATTCGGGATTAGTGGTATTTGCCTTTATCGCTTTCTGAGGAATATTATTGAAAAACAGCCGGCAATTTGATAATCTTAATTAGAGCCAGACAGGGGCAATAAGCGCATGAGTACAGGTAAGGCCTAATATGGCCGGTTATTTGACAAACGGAAAGGACATATTATGAAAGGTGAGTTTACGGCAATTATTGAAAGTGCTCCAGAAGGAGGCTATTGGGCAATATGTCCGGAGATTCCGGGAGCAAACGGCCAAGGAGAGACAATCGAACAAGCGAAAGAAAGCCTTAAAAAGGCCATAATTCTTATACTGGAAGATAGACTGGAAGATGTTCGACGCGGCTTACCCAAAGATGCGATACAGGAAAATATTGCAATCTAATGAAAAGAAAACAATTAGAAAAAAGGCTAAGGATAGCCGGATGTTATTTGAAAAGAGAAGGCTCATCACACTCACTCTGGATCAACCCCAAAACGGGAGTTATAGAAGCTATCCCCCGCCATACTGAAATAAAAGAACCTCTGGCCAAAAAGATATTAAAAAGCCTGAATGCAGATTGACTGCTTTAGCATATCAGGGCAACCACATGGGGTTGCCCCTACTGAGGTGTGGCATCAAAGACTAATACCTCAAATGGCTTTAGTTCAAATGTGTGCTCTCCTCCAGCAGTTAGCACAACCGCAGGTTTATTTAGGTCTTTCTTCCAGGGACTCTTAAGAGAATACTTTTGTATTGCACCCTCAGGCAGATCGAAGGCTTTTCCGATAGCCATCTTCTATCCCTTCATAACAAAGTCGGTTAAAGCGTAAATAGTATTGATATTGTAACCGGGTTCGAGGTGATAAATGTATTCGAGATTGCCACCGTCGTTTTCTTCGAGAATGTTTTTGGCCCAGTGCAATATCGGGTCTGTACTTTCTGCGGACATATCATTCGGCAATGGGGAGACGCTTATCAGCATTTCTTTTCCAAATATTTCCCTTGCCTTTCTGATAGATGTATCGCCGCCGAGGTCGAGAGAATGGAGATTTGTGATTTTGGAAAATGCCTCCAGATGATTAGTGCTGGGGCCGCACGAATGCAGACGGACAGGCCCAAGTTTATCGCCGATATCCGAGGTCACCGGCACCACAAAACGTTCAATCAACTCCGGGCTGACCATGCAGGATGCGCACTCGCCTACGTGCACCTCGGTTATGGGTAAACGGGCCATTTCCGAAAAGTGCCTACACAGTACAATGAAGGCCTCTGCGATCCAGTGCATGATTTCGGAGGCAGGCTGTGGTCTGGTCATCATATCTACAAAGATATTCTCACCCATCAGCTTCTGGGCAGAGGTCATAGTTCCGTGTATTGCGGCCCGGCCGGATGTGTCCCAGAAAAAGGGCGGTATAGGACGTAGCTGCTTTTGGGAACCACTCTGCACTCGGCGAATCTGCTCGTCGAAAAGATTGATTAGCGGATGAGCGAGCAGACTATCAGGCGAAGGCAGGTCGCAAGGGTCTCTGTCCGCCAAACAATTGGGCGTGATGTCGGCGTCTTTATCGTTCTGTGGTATGAAATCGGCACCCAGCAACATCCCCAGAATCATATTCGGCTGGATACCGCCAATCTGAATTTGCTTGTCATTCCAATAATCTATCTGCCCCAGATTGGATTCCGAAAAGAAAGGCCGCATATCTCCGAAGTGTTCCGACGCATATTCATTGCACAGAGAATCGACAAGATAGCGTATATCCGGATTAAGGTAATATTCTCGGTCGAACTTTACCCCCAATGTTTTAGCCATCCAGGCTTTTGAAAGTGTGCCTGAGATTGTAATCATCTCTGCTTCCTCGTATCAAATAGCAAAGCGGGGCTTTCTGGTCCTCCACTTTCCTCGGGTAAAGTCGGGGACCTTGACCGGAACACCGCCTTTGGCAATCGAGAGCTCGGAAAGCGGTCCGTGCACGCACATAATGACAGAGTCATAGACATCGATAGGCGTTTGCGTTCTATTCTTGACGGCCTGGACGAAGAGCTTCAACTCGCGCAGGTCAGTACCGCCATGACCACCGAGAGTAGGCTCCCTGGTCCAGGCGTGTCGATATTTCTCATGATAAGGTTCAAAAGGTTCCCACTCGTGATATTTTGGGCTCTGGCCCTCAATGTAAACAGCATTTCTTTGTTCGTTGTAGAGGCCGCGAGTGCCCTGAATAAGCCAGCGATTATCGTATGGCCTGGGTAGCTGCATATCGTAATTGATGACTATGGATTTTCCTTTTTTGGTCCGAACGACCGTTGTTACGATGTCACCCTGTGCGAATTTTCGCTTAGCGTTCGGGTGGTCGGGCCCGAATTTATCGGCGAAATGCTCGTTGATGCCGACCGCGTCCGTCGAGGTAGCGGTAACGTAGTCAAAGCAATCACCGCAGTTAATGTCCATCCAGCTAATGACCGGTCCCAACTGGTGGGAGGGGTATTGGTCGCGGTTGTGCTCAACGAGATACTTGGCCGGCCAGCGGTCCATGCCGGTTCGGCTATCGAAGAAGAAGTGGTCGATGCAGTCGTGGGAGTGGGCGCAGTGACAATGCACGATTTCGCCGAGCAGACCCTTTCTAATCATGTTCAGCACGGCCAGGTTGTCACTTCTGAAACTCCAGTTTTCCAGCATCATACATGGGACACCCGTCTGCTCAGATGTATTTACCAATTCCCAGCATTCTTCGAGGGTATAGGCCGCAGGGACCTCGACGCCGGCATACTTGCCGGCCTTCATAGCATGGACGGCCATTGGCGTATGCCATTCCCAGTATGTGGTGATGATGACGGCGTCGATGTCGTCTCGGTCCACGAGCTTTTTCCAAACGTCTTCATCGCCGCAGTAAATTTCGGGCTTGGCAAGGTTTGCCCGGACAACTCGCTTCTGGGCAGCTTCAGCTCGTTTGGGATAAATGTCGCACACTGCGCGGATTTCAACGTCATCCTTCATATTTAAGAAGTTGCTCAACAGGGCATTACCGCGTCCACCCATGCCGACTATGCCTATGCGCACCTTATCAATGGGCGGCAGTTTAATCTTCTGTGCGAGCGGTTCCGACTGGGCGGCACGGCCTGCCAGCGATATGCCGCCAAGGACCGTGCCAAGGCCGGCAGCAGTACCGGTTTTTAGGAATTGCCGACGATTAGTCTCATAGGCCATGAACATTTCTCCACAAATTTGTGTTAGCACTTGTCATGATTTATCTTCTAATTCGCTGATTGCCACGGGTCTGCCTGACTGCGCTGAGAGGTCCGCCGCAAAGCATACTGCCTGAGTATGGGCCGCATCTTCCAGGTCAGGGAACGGTCGTATGTCGTCAATTATGCAATCCAGAAAGTGTGAAACTTCACCCTCAAAAGGATGATGGGCGACGTCGGCACTGTCCGGCAGGATGCAGGGAATTTTCAGAAAGTTGTTCTGTCCGGGAAAAAGCTTGGGGGCAAAAAGTTCATCATTACGCAAGCTGCCCTCGGTCCCATATATTCCGATGTTGAACCTATAAGGCATCTGTGCGTCGAAGGTCGTTGTGCTGCGCCCAATATTGCCGTCTTTAAATTTAACGTTGACTGAAATTGTACCCGGATATTCTATGGGGTTTTCGGTTTTCGCCTGATAAGCGCAAACTTGCTCGACTTCGCTTCGGGCGAACCAACGAAGCGCATCTATCGCATGGCAGCCTGCGGTTAAGATTGCCGTTCCACTTTGCTCTCGGATACCATACCATTTCTCTTCAGGAGTCATCCATATCCGGTGCAGATAATCGACCTCAACCATAAAGATGTCTCCTAATACACCCTGGGCGATTAGGCGGTCAATAGTCATCAATAAGGGATTCCAGTGCAGTACGAAACTTACTATTGTTTTGACCTTGTTCTTCCTGACGGCTTGCTGCTGCTTACGCACGTCTTCCGGAGTCAATGCTACTGGTTTTTCGATGATAATATGCTTGTGGGCCTCTGCAGCAGCAACCACATACTCCGTGTGTACATTATGCGGCGTGCATACCACAACGATATCCACGTCGTCCTGTTGAAACATTTTAGAAGCGTCGGTTTCGATGGTGCACTTTAAGTCGTAGCGGTCGCGGTACCTTTCTGCGTTTGCGGGATTTCGGCTGACCAACGCTCGCACCTCGGAACGCCGGTCTTTTTGAAATGCCTTTACATACTCTTGGGCAACGTAACCGCACCCAATTATCCCTGCGCCAAGCTTTTCCATATTCTGTTTCCTTTCCTGCTGCGGGAATTATAAACGGCCTTGAGAGTAAACAGAATTATGATAAACTAAATCGTTAAGAATAGAAAGCAGCATATCGCTAATAAAGCCCGCTGCGACGAGCGCAGTACGACGAGAAGGACCGAATTTTCGGCAGGGACAGGTGAATTGTTGAACAGTATTTTGGCTAAAACTCAGGACAAATGACACCAAATTGACACCGTTATGCGATTTTTGGCTGTTTTTGCCGCCAAAAGACTTGACAGGATGAATGTGCACCTGTTAATATCAAATGACCTACGGGCAGGTAGCTCAGTTGGTAGAGCAACGGACTGAAAATCCGTGTGTCGGTGGTTCAAATCCACTCCTGCCCATTTGGTTTTTCCCCATTCCAACTGCTGCCAACTGGTTATATATTATCAAGCGGATATTTTTTAAAAAATCGGACGTATATGTGAGAAACAAGAGCAGAACGTCCGAATAAATTATAACGACGACAGAGTATCAGGTCATCAGGAAACAAGTCATCAGAAAGTGCCTAAAGTGAGCTAAAGTGCCTAAAGTGAGCTAAAGTTAAGAAAACAAATAACTTTAGGCACTTCAAACTTTAGTTCACTTATAACAGTCACCACTCACTTTACTCCCCTTTTGAGTTATTTTTTTCTTGACTTTTCTGAGCAATCGGGTATAATTATATTTACTGGGGTGGTCGGTACAGCTTTGTATATGTAAAGCTTTCCTGCCTACAGCTTGTTGGCCAGAAATCAAAATAAATCACGGTGTTTGAGATAGGAGAAGAATGGTGAAAAGTCATGATAATTCGATAATGCGAAAATTGTTGACACTGATAATGGCGATGTTCTTAGCTGTTACACTTCTGGGATGCCATGACCCAGTTGCGGCTGACAATGAAGCAGAACACCTTAGACTGGGGAGCATAGCCAAGCAACAACTTCGACTTCGGCATGATTTATTTGCTCATCCACTGACCTCACAAGCAGAAACGTTCCATCCGGCACAATAGACGTATTTGCGCGAGAGGTTGTTATTGCCGTCGTATTCAGCGATAACGTGGCAGCCGTCATGGCATAGGACGGCTACCGGCCTGGTTAAATAGTTAATTGGTTAATTAAACCTGACCTGCTCACCACTCACTAAGAGCCTATCCGAATAACTATTTGCTCTCGCCTGTCATTCCTTCGCTTTGCTCAAGGACAGGTCTGAACCCCGATACATCGGGACTCTTCGTTAGCCAGATTCTTCGGCTTCGCCTCAGAATGACAAAGGATGAAGGGTTATAATGCGACATAAAGTTCATCTTCTTCGGTCAGTACAATTTCCTTGAACCACTTTTGTTTTTTTGATAATCTTCTGTTCATGGCCATCCCTTTCAAAATAATAGTTACAACTGGTTATCAGGAAAGTGCCTAAAGTGAGCTAAAGTGAACTAAAGTGAACTAAAGTGAAGAAAACAAATAACTTTAGGCACTTTACATTTTAGGAATGTTCAGCCTATTGAGCTGTCGTTACAACTGTTTGTGCAAGGAGAACAGTATGAATAAAGTCAATCAGACAAGACGTGATTTTCTGAAAATCTTAGGGCTGGGTGCTGCATCGTTAGTTTTACCCGGATGCTCGAAAGCTGTATCGCGGAAAGACTCTCATCGATCTGCCAAAAAGCCAAATATTGTCTTTATTATGGCTGACGACTTAGGCTTCAAAGATGTTGGCTATCATGGTGGTGATATCAAGACTCCTAACATCGACAAGCTGGCTTTTGAAGGGACAAGACTTGAACAATTCTATGTTCAGCCTGTGTGCTCGCCGACCCGCTCAAGTCTTATGACAGGTCGATATCCTATTCGCTATGGACTGCAGGTCGGAGTTGTTCGACCATGGGCCCGGCATGGGCTGCCGTTGCAGGAGCGCACTTTGGCACAGGCACTTAAGGAAGCCGGCTATACCACGGCTATCTGTGGCAAGTGGCATCTGGGCCACCTAAGCCCGCAATACCTGCCTACTTCCCGCGGTTTTGACCATCAGTACGGCCACTATAACGGTGCACTCGATTACTTTACCCATATTCGTGATGGTGGATTAGACTGGCACCGCAATGATGAGCCTTTGCGAGAAGAAGGATACGCGACCGACCTGATTGCCGATGAGTCAGTACGTCTGATTGCACAGCACGATGTTTCCGGCCCACTGTTTCTGTATGTACCTTTCAACGCTGTACACTCGCCATTTCAGGCTCCGCAACCTTATATCGATATGTACAAACATATAAAGAGCAAAAGACGGCGCATATATGCCGCTATGGTTACGTGTATGGATGATGCGATTGGCCGAATAGTCCAGGCTCTACAAGAGCGCCGGTTGAAGCGTAATACCCTAATCATTTTCTGTTCAGATAACGGGGGCGTGGGCGGTGTGGCTGATAACGGACTTTTACGTGGACAGAAGGCCCAGTTATATGAAGGAGGGGTGCGTGTGCCAGCAGTTGCAGTGTGGCCGGGTGTGGTTAAGGCCGGGGCTATCGTAAAAGAGCCGCTTCATATAGTTGATATGTATCCAACACTGCTTAAGCTTGCCGGGGCTAAGCTCGAACAGACATTGCCAATTGACGGCAGGGACGCCTGGGGCACGATTGCCGAGGGGAAGCCCTCACCCCACGAAGAGATACTTCTTAACGTTACACCTGCTACCGGAGCAATTCGCTGCGGTGATTGGAAGCTGTTGTACAATGGCAGTATCGGGGCCAACAACGCCGGGGGCACTGTCGAACAAAAAGTCTTTGAGCTTTTCAATCTCTCAGAGGACCCATACGAGAAGAACAATCTGGCTGACAAGTATCCGCAGAAGTTCCAGGAACTCAAGCGCCGACTTGAGCAGTATGCCGCAGAGGCGGTTAAGCCCAATATTCCACCAAACCGAATGCCAAAAGATTTTAAGGTCCCCAAGGCCTGGGGCCATCCAGATTGATGGTGTCTAATCGTCGGCTGAACAAATAAGGAGAACAATATGAATAAAGTCAATCAGACAAGACGTGATTTTCTGAAAATCTTAGGGCTGGGGACTGCGTCCGTGGCTTTACCCGGATGCCTGAAAGCTGTATCGCGGAAAGACTCTCATCGCTCTGCTAAAAAGCCAAATATTGTCCTTATTATGGCTGATGATTTGGGATACTCCGATATCGGCTGTTTCGGTGGAGAAATCAAGACGCCGAATCTCGATGGATTAGCAGCAGGCGGAGTTCGGTTTACACAGTTTTATAATTCTGCCAAGTGCAGTCCGACACGTGCGTCCCTTCTGACCGGCCAATATGAACATGCCGTCGGGGTCAAAGACATGGAGCATGGCGCCACCTTTGCCGAGGTTTTAGGCGCTGCCGGTTACCGAACAATTATCTCCGGTAAGTGGCATCAAAGACCACTGCCCACCAGCCGTGGGTTCGACCGGTATTACGGCCTGGCAGACGGGTGCTGTAATTACTGGAACCCCGGAACCGTGGCCAGACCGGGAGAAAGAGAACCCGGCCGAAAAAGGCCGACACCACGCCGCTGGGCCATCGAGGGCAAAGAGATTATGGGATACGTCCCTGACGACAAAAACTTCTACACTACTGACGCCTTCACGGATTATGCGATTGAACGGCTGGAAGAATACAAGAACGAGAACAAACCGTTTCTGCTTTATCTGCCTTATACCGCGCCACATTATCCGCTGCACGCCTGGCCGAACGATATTGCCAAGTACCGCGGGAAATACAAAATCGGCTGGGACAAGCTCCGCCGACAGCGCTACAAGCGCCAGATAGAGATGGGCATGCTCGATGCGAAATATAAGCTATCGCCACGGGATGAGCGCGTTGAGAGCTGGGATTCGCTCAGTGACTCGGAAAAGGACCAGGCCGATTTGAAAATGGCGGTGTATGCCGCGATGGTGGACAGAATGGACCAGGGAATAGGTAAGGTGTTGGCAAAAATAAAAACGCTCGGCGAATGGGAAAATACGCTTGTGCTGTTCCTTGCCGACAACGGCGGCTGCCCCGAAACGCCCGATACAACGCCCGGTATTCCACCCGGACCTGTTGAGGGCTATCGCGCGCTCGGCCCGGCCTGGGCCAATGCCAGCAATGCGCCATACAGGAAATACAAGTCCACCGACTATGAGGGAGGCGCCTGTACTCCTTTCATAGCTTCCTGGCCGGGCGTTATCAAACCGGGAACCATAACCAACCAGGTGGGACATATAATTGACGTCCTTCCGACGTTTATAGAAATGACCGGCTCAGTTTATCCTGAGCAAATCAATGGCAGAAAACTCAAGCCGCTGGCGGGCAAATCACTGCTGCCAATCTTCCGAGGAAAACAAAGGCAGGGGCACGATGTGCTGTACTGGCAATTCAGCAGAGCGAAAGCCGTTCGGACAGGCAAGTGGAAACTTGTCCGGTACGGCCAGGCCGACTGGGAACTCTACGACCTTGAGAAAGACAGAACAGAATTGAATAACCTGGCTGGGCAATATCCACAGAAGGTCAAAGAAATGACTGGTATGTGGGAAGACTGGTGGGCGAAGTGTACCGGTAAAGGATAAGAGCCTATCCGAATAACCCGCTCTATCCCCAAGGGAGGCCCGATGCCTGCGTTGTCGGCCAAAGGTTTGACGTTGGTTAAGGTTTAGCGTTTGCTCCCCAGGGTTCGATCAGCCGCAGCTCCTTTTTCTGCAAAACCCTGTAGCAATCGGGCAGGTCGAATGTCTTGAGAACATTTGGCAGAAGTGAAGAAAGCGGCCACGCGTAGGTTTCCGACTCGGCAATGTCACGGTACGAAGTCAGGGCGTTTTTCAGTGTAACCTGCTTGACGCGGTCGGACAAGACCGCCGCAAACGTCGCAGGCAGAGCGCCCCATCCCTTACCAACCAGGTGCACCTCTTCGTGACCATGGCCCCTGAGCCAGTCAAGCACCCGCATGACGTCGTGGGTCTTTTGCCCGAGGTATGGCCTGTCGAGCATGATGGAGTGAATAGCATAAAAGTAATCACTGCCATAGGCATCAAGGAACGAGTTTTGGTTACATGTGTTCGGCTGCGATTCTCCGATGCCTCGCACATCGCAGGTGTAAAAAGGCAAATCCGGTTCGGCTTTGAGCAGCTCAGAGAGCATCGGCTCGGCACGCAGCTCAGCGTCACTCGATTGGTGCGCGATGTACAGTATGGCCCGCTTGTGCCCTTTGGGTGGGCGCGACATCAGCCGGTCGTCGGAAAGGCGGTACACAATAGCGTGAATCCCGGGTTCCGTCTGCACGACATAAGCGGCCCAGTACCGCTTGGGATACCCGCGGGAACGCCAATTACGCAGAATGCGGTATTCAGGCATTGGCTCAATAGCTTGTAACCCAGACAATGCTTGCAGCCGCAGCATTTTCACGATACGCTTCTTGAGCTCTGAGGCAGCAAGATTACCGGGCCGTTCCTTTGCCAAGACCTGCGACTTCGCCTTCGTAAACGAATAGATTGGCCGTGAATTCATCTGGGAAACCTGGCCTCGTGGTGTACACCAAAGTGTCTCGTCCTTTTCGATAATCAGCTCCGGCTCAATCGTGCTATCTGAGACGCCGGTGGCGCGATTGAACCAGCGATACATGGCCTCGCGGTTTTCCCGGGAGTAGCCGTGATAGGCAGGCCCAATGAAAAGTCCGATGTTACTCTCAGCCCCGAATAATCCGTATAGATGCTTAAGCCTTTGGAAGGCCTCTTCGGCGCCGCGGGCGTCAAAGTAATCTTTTTCCTTTGCGAGAATAATAACCGGCTTAGGTACCATCGCGGCGAGAAAATCGGCGTGGTCAAGTCCAAAGGCCAACGCTCGCGGCGGGCATTGTTCAGTGTCGGCAGGAAGCTCGTTTTCCAGGTTGCGGCGGAAGGTGATTACGAAACAGCTCGGTGCGGCCATCGTCCAGCGATTTTCAACACCACAAAGCCAGGTAGTCATGGTTCCTCCGCCGGAGTTACCCGTGACGCCAATTTGTTTTTGGTCAACATCTTTACGCGTCAGCAGGTAGTCAAGCGCCCGGATGCCGTCCCATGCCCGCCAGGAACCGAAGAACTCACCTACGAGAAACTGCTGATTACCGGCGTACAGATGCTCGCGAACACCGACACCAATCTTCGATTTCAAATCTTCGTCTGGGTACTGCAGGCGCTCGCCTTGTCCGATGGGGTCGTAAATCAGCACGATATAACCCTTCCGGGCCAGCCCCTGCGCGAAAGATTGGTACGCCTCGTTCGCTTTCCCATTGGATGAATGGCCGCACGTCCCTACGACACCGGGAAGTGGAAACTTGCGGCCCTTCGGTATATATAAGTTGGCCGTAACGAGGAAGTTAGGGCGACTCTCGAAGACAACCTTTTCTATCTTGTAGGCATCGCGGTCAACGATGCCTGTAATCCGCGGCTTCAGTGGAGTTTTCTCGGGCCAGGGTCCGAAGCAGCGCTGAATCTTCTCTCGAACGTTACGGGCATACGCTTCGGCATCGGCCCGAGTCTTCAGAGCAGCCCGCCTCTGGTTCGCTCGCTCTTCGACCCGACGCACACGTTCGACGAAGTACTCCTGAACCATCCGGGGAAATCGGTTAAGTGGCGCCAGCGAAGCGTCGCGAGGAGTGGATGCGGCCTGGACGCGGCCCATGTCGAGCCAGACGACCATCGCGAGAACCAGAAAAATCATTTTGTGAAAGTGCAACATCTTTCGAAGAGAAACGCCTTTTGAGAGTGACACGGCCATCCTGGCCGTGTTTTCACCACGGGCTGGAAGCCCGTGCCACGCACGATGCGCATTGAACATCGCTTTGCCTCCAAGAATTCTGTGTGTAATGTTAGGACTTGTAAATAAATTATCTTCCATTTTTGGCTGGCTGCGGCTTCGGCTGGCGGTGTCAGCAAAACTCGGACTACCAACCAGTAG
>JAUWBX010000190.1 GCA_030609625.1 Phycisphaerae bacterium | reverse complement strand
ACGGAATTTATCTACGTCAATTTCTTTCTATGATCTGTCAACATAGCAACATGCGCATCGGGTTAAGGGTCCGGTCAAATGGATTAAACACGAGACCGAGAATTTCTAATGTTACTACTCCTAATAATGCTTCGTCGCCTTCTTCACCCAAAATCACCGGTGTGTGGGCTTGTCCCTGTGGAAGTATAATATACGTCTCTGATACTGCTCTCTCAACCGTTGTCCCATCAGCTAAAGTAAATGACACTTTGCGTTTTGGTTTTAAACCAATCGCCTTCCACACTTTCTTGGGAAGGAGTGAATATGTTGCCCCACTGTCGATGAGGAACTTAACGGTTTTCTGCTTTTTAGTAGGCCCCTTCACTCGGCCTTCAACATAAGTAATGCCCATGATTCTTCTCCATCGTGATTAGCCTATGTAATTCCGCTAACATATTATATGATTGGAATAATCCTGATATTTCCATTATATATTTTCAAACTGAAAATTCAAAGCTAAAAATTAAGTTGGTAACCGGTTAATAGTAATTATTTAACCATTTAACCAATTACAATATCGTTTTATGCTTTGAATCTTATTTCCCCGCCGACGATTGTTTTTTCGACCCTGCCTTTGACTTTCCAGCCGTGATATGGACAGTTCCTGCTCTTGGAGCGGAATGTGTTTACGTCAATTTCATACTCGGCGTTCGGGTCGATAATAGTAACGTCGGCCTGTTTGCCCACCCCAAGTGTGCCCTTGTCAACACCGATTATCTTAGCCGGCTTTTCCGTCATCAAGTTTATCAAGCCGGGCCAGTCCAGAACGCCCGGCTCAATCAGTGCTTTAACATAAAGACCCAGTGCACATTCCAAACTTGCTATGCCGAAAGGAGCAGCTAAAAACTCCAGCTCCTTTTCACTCTGCAGGTGTGGAGCGTGGTCGGTTACCAGTGCATCGACAAGCCCTTCGGCAATCGCCTGCTTTAGGGTCTCGACATCCTTGTCCCCCCGTAAAGGTGGGTTTACCTTGTAGTTGGTGTCGTATTCGGCGCAGCATTCCTCGGTCAAAAGCAAATGATGCGGCGTTACCTCACAGGTAATCGGCAGAGAATTTTTCTTGGCAGCCCTTATCAGCTCGACCGAGCCGGCCGTTGATATGTGCTGGGCGTGGTAGCGAATTTGCCCGGGGCGGATCTTTTTGATAAGCTGAATATCGCGCCACAGCATCGCCTCTTCCGCTAACGGGTCTATCCCCGGCAGCCCCAGTATAGTCGAATAGTAGCCGGAGTTCATCACACCATTGCCGGTAAAACCGTCATCCTGACAATGTTGAGCGACAACCACATCGAACATAGCAGCATATTTCAAAGCCCGCAGCATAACCGCCGGGTCCTGCACCCCCCTGCCGTCATCGGTAAAACCAACGGCCCCAGCGTCAGCCATAAATCCCATCTCCGCAAGCTCAACACCTTCACGTCGTTTCGTAATAGCCCCCATAACATAGACGTGCGTTTTTCTTGTTTGTCTGCCCTTTCTGTGGATGTATTCGACATCAGTTTCATTTTCTATAACAGGGTTGGTATTCGGCATACAGACAACCGAGGTAAAACCCGCCGCCACTGCCGCCGTTGAGCCGCTCGCTATCGTTTCTTCCTCTTCGTCGCCCGGCTCACGAAAGTGAACGTGGATATCAATCAGACCCGGCACGACTAATTTGCCGGCCGCATCGATGACCTTACAGTCTTGGGTCTTGAGTCTTGGGTCTTGAGTCTTTTCTCCGACTGCTGCGATTTTCTCATCGACGATAAGCACATCGCACTTTTTATCGACGCCGTTCGCAGGGTCTATAACCCGACCATTTTTTATCAAAAGTTCAAAACTCATATTGAAATAATCAATTCCCTTCTGCTGTGAGGAATCTCTAATAGCTGGGACACACCTGGAAGTTTTGGCATAATTACACCGCCACCTCAACCGAACGAGTGGTTTTATCTTTCAGCAGTTCCTCGACCGTTGCAAGGTATGTCTCTATAGCGTCCTTTATATTTTCGAGCGCCTCTTCTTCAGTTGCACCCTGGGACCAGCATCCAGGCAGTCCGGGACACCAGACGGCATAACCTTCGTCAGTCTTCTCAAGTTTAACCATGTACCTCATTAGGTACTCCTACACAACAATAAGTTATCAATAATCAATTATCATTTCTGTTCTGTTGCTGCCATCAGCTACCGGGTAACTCTTTTGCTTGCATTCAGTATGGTGATGCCTATAATTTGTCCTTCCTCATACCTGACTATGATGTCATCATCCGTCAGTTTAGAATCATCCGCATGGCTGGGCTTTTTGAAATTAACATAGAGAACATCTGCATCCTTATCGTACGTCGTCCAGATCCTGCTGTGAGGAATCTCTAATAACTGAGGCACAAGGGTTAACATTCTTTCTATCTCTATCGCGGCCATAGCCTTCGTCTCCTTTCGAGTTGCCTTTTTCGCTTTGTCAAAAAGGCGCTGATGATAAATCCATCTTCGTTGCTTACCTCTTTGTATATTACCACAATGTATTTATCTTTTTCTACTTCTCTTACAGCTAAACATTCACCGGCCCTGCCCTCGTAAATTGCCTCGGGTTGCGCCACTGACTCAAGAACTTCAAAATAATAACCGGCCATCTCAGAATGCTCTTCTGTGATGTGAAACCATCTTTCCTCCGGTAATCTGATGGGCACATCATTTTTAGACTTAATTACATCCATACGACTATTTTCTCAACTATCATCGATTTTCTCATCTACGATAAGCACATCGCACTTTTTATTGATGCTACTCACAGAGTCTATGACCCGCCCATTTTTTATCAATAGTTCAGTATCCATATCTTGCTTACAAAATAATCAATAATCAATTATCAATCCCCTTGTGCTGCTGCCTGGTTGACCAGGAACAGCACCGCCATTCTCACAGCCAGACCGTTGGTTACCTGCTCTAAGATAACGCTGTTCCGGCCGTCGGCTACTTCACTTTCCATCTCCAGTCCTCTGTTAATCGGGCCGGGGTGCATAACCAAAATATCAGGCTTGGCCCTTTTCATACGCTCGACAGTCAGTCCGAAATAATGCGAATACTCCCGTATCGAAGGAAAAGGATTGCCGCCGAGCCGTTCAAACTGAATCCGAAGCATATTTATCACATCGACCTTTTCGATAACCTCATCAAGGCTGTAGCTTACCTTAACCGGTAATCGGTCAACCTGCGGCGGCATAAGTGTCGGCGGGCCAACAAATATCACCTCGGCGCCGAGTTTCGTCATCGCCCACATATCGCTGCGGGCAACGCGCGAGTGCGCTATATCACCGACAATCGCTATCTTTAAGCCCTCAAGCGTGCCTTTTATTTTGCGAATAGTATAGACATCCAGAAGTCCCTGTGTCGGATGCTCGCAGAATCCGTCGCCGGCATTTATAACGCAGGCATTGATATTCCTGCCCAAAAGTTTCGGTGCACCGCCGGCACCGTGCCGAATTACAACAATATCAATCCCCATCGCTTCCAGATTCCTGGCCGTATCCAACAAAGTCTCGCCTTTACTGACGGAGCTGGTCTTTTTGGTAAATTCGATAATATCCGCGCTTAACCGGCTTGCGGCCAAGGCAAAGCTGTTTCGCGTCCGTGTGCTGTCTTCAAAAAACAGGTTCACTACAACCTTGCCGCGCAAAGGCGGAGCCTTTTTGACCGAGCGGGTGCTTATCTGCTCAAAACCTTTGGCTGTGTCAAGAATGAACGTAATCTCTTCGGCACTAAGCTCCCGTAAGCCGAGTAAATGTTTGCGATGCCACTTGAATTGTTTACTTTTTCTTTTTAACGCCATAGTTTTGTATATGCGTATATGAGTTTATGAGTTTATGAGTTAATGCGTAACCCATCTACTCATTTACTCATTCACGCATCCACTCATTTACTCAATGACTACTTCGTCTTTCCCATCCGATTCGACAAGATTGACCTGGACTAATTTACCGGGTTCGACATCGGTTTTGCAGCCGGCGTAATCAGCCTGTATCGGCAGGTCCCTGCCGAGGCGGTCAACAAGGACCGCCAATCTTATCGCCTTAGGTCTGCCCAAATCTATAAGGGCATCCATTGCCGCCCGCGCTGACCGGCCGGTATATAAAACATCATCAACCAAAATAATAATTTTATCGTCTATATCGAATCCAATTTCCGTAGTGCGAACCAGCGGCTGAGCAGTGCCGTGCGGCGAGTTCAGGTCGTCACGATAAAGCGTTATATCCAGAGTTCCACACGGAACATCTTTGCCGAGCTTCTGGGATAATCGGCCCGATAACCTCTGGGCAAGGACCTCCCCCCTGCTGCGGATACCGATTACTGCGATATCCATCTCTGCCGGATTTTCAGAAGAAAGAATACGACCTGCCAAATCCTTGAGGACCTGCTCGATTTGTCCGGAATCCAAAATTACCTTCATAATTACACCTGTGCCTGCGTAACCTGTGCAGGCAACCACAGGTGCAGGCAGCAAACCACCAATTAAAGAACAACCTGAATATCACATCAAGTATAGCAGCTACGACTGATAAAGGCAAGATTTCTCAATAAGTTTTCAAAAACCACCCTTTTAATACTATAATACACTATATTACAGGAACCTACGGGATAATTTACTTGAAAACAAAGGCGTTTTATGGTATCATATTACAAGAATTTACGGACAGGAAAGTACCAGCTATGGAGGTCAGCAATCGGGGGAGCAAACTTGTCCCTGTTGATTTTAGCGCCGCCTCTGGAGTTATGAAGTGATACGTACAGCTAAAAAAATATTCGTGTTGAGCCTGATAGCCTGCCTGGCAGCACTGTTAAACGCCACTGGCGTCACAGCCAGAGCGCAAGAGCCACAGAATGCTGAAACCTTCCAGCCGAAGGGATTAGAGCATGCCGGAATTTACGCCTTAAGACAAATAAACCCTAATCTGACAGGCGACGGTGTAAAATTCGCTGTTATCTGCCGAAGCATTACCTATATCGACGATGAACCACAAAACGATTACCGCCCCGATATCGAACATAACTGCTTCAAAGCCAGTAGTCTCAGCTTTTACGACTTAGGCCAACCCCCCGCCGACATTTCACCACATTCGACAGCCATCTGCTCCATACTGCTCGGCGAGGACCCCGACGCATTTTATCCACAAATAGGAAAATTTCACTTCCAGGGCACAGCACCGCAGGCCCAGGCTGATATCTACGAATTCTGGCATTTCTTAACTATTAATGTAGTCGGGCAAATACCTCCGGACGCAGACATTATAACCATTGGCTTTGGCGACCAATTCGAAGAATGGTGGACAAGG